>JAILPA010000146.1 GCA_024690505.1 Prevotella sp. | reverse complement strand
TAACTCAATTCAAGGTCGGCTACCTGCTAAACTTCGGTGAGGGAAGAGACTTCAAACGGGTTATAAACAAGAATATTCAATAAATCTGCATATCTCAACCGACAATGCCCGAGACTGCCCGAAATGCCCTCGACAATGAATGAATTCCGAATAGTCCGTTGAGTCCGATGCAATAAGAAGCATCCTCGTCAGGCGCCAAATTCCGAATAGTCCGTTGAGTCCGATGCCATAAGAAGCATCCTCGTCAATGAATAAATTCCGAATAGTCCGTTGAGTCCGATGCAATAAGAAGCATCCTCGTCAATGAATGAATTCCGAATAGTCCGTTGAGTCCGATGCCATAAGAAGCATCCTCGGCAACCTAAATATAGTCTGAAGCTTAAAAGAATCAGAAGCGAAACAATGTGTGATTATATCATCATAGTGGCAGGCGGCAAAGGCCTGCGAATGGGCGGAGAGATACCCAAGCAGTTCCTTCCGATAGGCGGGAAGCCGGTGCTGATGCGCACCATAGAGCGGTTCCGCGAATACTCCGCCGACCTGCAGATTATCCTGGTGCTGCCCAGAGCACAGCAGGACTACTGGCACGAGCTGTGCCAGCAGTACCACTTCCCCCAGCAGTCGGAAGGCGGCAGCGGAAGACTCCTGCTGGCCGATGGCGGCGCGACGCGCTTCCACTCCGTGCAGAATGGGCTGGCCCTCGTCCCCGACGATGCCCAGGGCGTGGTGGGTGTGCACGACGGCGTGCGCCCCTTCGTCGCCGTCGACGTCATCCGCCGCTGCTACGACCATGCCCGCACACAGAAGGCCGTCATCCCCGTGGTGCCCGTGGTAGAGACGCTGCGCCACCTCGGCAACGGACAAAGCGGACAAGCAGGGACGGAAGGAGACGTGCCGTCGGTCACCGTACCCCGCGACGAGTACCGTCTGGTGCAGACGCCCCAGTGCTTCGACATCGGTCTGCTGAAGGCCGCCAACCGCCAGCCCTACAGCGAGGCGTTCACCGATGATGCCTCCGTGGTAGAGGCCTATGGCCACGCCGTGGCACTCGTCGACGGCAACCGCGAGAACATCAAAATCACCACACCCTTCGACTTACGCATAGGAGAAGTATTAGCAGCGGACAAAACAGACTGACACGGACTATCAAATAGCAGAAAGAAGTCCGAGGTAGTCCGTTTAGTCCGAAGCAGAATAAAAATATGAATATCTTAGAGCAGGACATCATGTACTTGCCGGGCGTGGGGCCCCATCGCAAGAAGATGCTGAGCCAGGAGCTCGGCATCGAGACCTTCGGCGACCTGCTGGAATACTACCCTTATAAGCATGTGGACCGCTCGAAGGTATACCATGTGCGCGAACTCACTGGCGACATGCCCTTCGTGCAGGTGGTGGGGCGCATACTGAGCTTCGATACCTACGAGATGGGGCCGCGCAAGGAGCGTGTGGTGGCCCACTTCTCCGACGGCACCGGCGTCATGGACCTCGTATGGTTCACCTACGGCAAGAGCATCGTGACGAAATACAAGGTGGGCAAGGTCTACGTGGTCTTCGGCAAGCCCACCGTGTTCAATAACCGCATACAGGTGGCACACCCTGAGATAGAAGAGTGGAAGGTGGAGGGTGAAGGGTGGAAGGAGGAAGGTGAAAGATGGAAGGAGAACACCCAAGCAGAGGACAGTAGCCTCCCTCCACCCTCCACCCTCCACCTTTCACCAACCATGCGCCCCTTCTACAACACCACGGAGAAAATGAAGAAGGCGGGCTTGAACTCGCGTGCGATGGAGCGCCTCATCAAGACGCTCATGGAGAAGCTGAAGGAGCCCCTGCCCGAAACCATCACCCCCGACATCATTGCCACCCGCCACCTCATGGGGCGCGACGAGGCCCTGCGCACCATCCACTACCCGAAGGATGCGAAGAGCCTGGAGCGTGCCCGTGTGAGGCTGAAGTTCGAGGAGCTGTTCTTCGTGCAGCTGAACATACTGAGATACACCAGCGACCGGCGGCGCAAGTACGGCGGCTATGTGTTCCAGCGCATCGGCACCGTGTTCAACACGTTCTACACCGACTGCCTGCCCTTCGAGCTGACGGGAGCGCAGAAGCGCGTGATGCACGAGATACGTGCCGACCTGTGCTCGGGGATGCAGATGAACCGCCTGCTGCAAGGCGACGTGGGAAGTGGCAAGACGCTCGTGGCACTGATGTCTATGCTCATTGCCATCGACAACGGCTTCCAGGCCTGCATCATGGCTCCCACGGAGATCCTGGCCGAGCAGCACTTGCAGACCATCCGCCAGTTCCTGGACAACCTGCCCGTCAGCGTGGAGCTGCTCACCGGCATCGTGAAAGGGAAGAAACGCCAAGAAGTACTCAGCGGACTGGCAAACGGCACGGTGAACATTCTCGTGGGGACACACGCCGTGATAGAAGACACGGTGCAGTTCCTGCGACTGGGGCTTGTCGTCATCGACGAGCAGCACCGCTTCGGCGTGGCGCAAAGGGCAAAGCTGTGGGAGAAGGGGGGACTGCAAACTGAAGGAGGACGGCTTCCCCACGTCCTCGTGATGACGGCCACACCCATCCCGCGGACACTGGCCATGACGCTCTACGGCGACCTCGACGTGAGCGTCATCGACGAGCTGCCCCCTGGCCGCAAGCCCGTGCGCACCACCCACGCCTTCGATACACGTCTGCCAGCGCTCTACAATGGCATACGCCAGCAAATCAACGAGGGACGGCAGGTGTACATCGTGTTCCCCCTCATAGAAGAGAGCGAGAAGATAGACCTGAAGAACCTGGAAGCCGGCTTCGAGATGCTGAGCCAGGCCTTCCCCGAGTACCGTCTGAGCAAGGTGCACGGCCGCATGAAGCCTTCGGAGAAGGAAGAGGAGATGCAGCGGTTTGTGCGCGGCGAGACGCAGATACTGGTGGCCACAACGGTCATCGAGGTGGGGGTGAACGTCCCCAACGCCTCGGTGATGGTCATCATGGACGCCCAACGCTTCGGGCTGAGCCAGCTGCACCAGCTGCGTGGCCGCGTGGGACGTGGTGCCGACCAAAGCTACTGCATCCTGGTGACCGGCTACAAACTGAGCGAGGAGACACGCAAGCGCATCGACATCATGTGCGAGACCAACGACGGCTTCCGCATTGCCGAGGTAGACCTGAAGCTGCGCGGCCCCGGTGACCTGGAAGGGACGGCCCAGAGCGGTATGGCCTTCGACCTGAAGATAGCCGACATTGCTCGCGACGGACAGCTCGTTCAGATGGCACGCGACGAGGCCAAGCGCATCGTAGACCAAGACCCCACCTGCCAGTCGGCACAGTACCAGCTGCTTTGGAACCGCCTGCGCCAAATCCGCAAGAGCAACATCAACTGGGGAGCTATCTCCTGAGCAGCGCACTGAATTATTGTTAGCAACGGACTACAGGACTTCAGGAAGATTTCGTCTGCAAATTCTGTTGTCCGATGCAACACCCCAAGGAGTTAAGAGTAGGGAATTGATGTTAAAAACTCATAACCGATACTTCCCGACTCTTTTATTTTTTGTACCTTTGCAGCCGTTAAGAGAAAGCCAAACATTTTTTTTACCTAAATGAAATGAAGAAGAAGATATTTTTGTGCGTTATTGTCATCCTCCTTTCCTCTGCCGGCATCGTTATCGGTAAGGGGCTCCAGTTCACTTCCTCCAACACCTCGGCTCTGCCAGATGGGGAAGATGAAGAAGAGGAAATCGACAATTACGACTTCCTATATACCAACGACGGCGAAACCATCAACTACGACGAGCTGATGATGGAGAACCTCATCGACGAGGCCCTCACCCATCTGGGCGCACGCTACGTATGGGGCAGCAAGGGCCCCAAGACGTTCGACTGCTCGGGCTTCACCAGCTACGTGTATAAGCACCAGAACGATACGTTCATCGGCGCCTCGTCGCGCGAGCAGTACGCCCAGAACATACCCATCAAGCGCAGCGAGCTGCAGACCGGCGACCTGGTGTTCTTCACCAGTCCCAGGTCGGGCCGCAACGTGGGCCATGTGGGCATCGTGCTCGACGTAGACCCCGTCACCCAGGAGTTCACCTTCATACACGCCAGCACGAAGGAGGGCGTGAAGGTGAGCAAGATTACCGACGGCTACTACTCAAAGCGCTACATCGGTGCACGCCGCGTGAAATAGCCCGATAACCACCGTTGAATATGAAACGCACAATCATAAGCTTACTCGTTATGGCTGGCTCGGTAGTAGCCAGCCATGCTGATTCTCTCACCATTGCCATGGTGGGCGACGTGATGATGGGCACCACCTATCCCAGCATCATGCTACCCGCAAACGACGGTGCCGACCTGTTCACCGACGCCAAGCAGGTGCTGCGCCGTGCCGACCTGACCGTGGGCAACCTCGAGGGAGCCCTCTGCGACGGCGGTACGAGCACAAAAGGCTCGGGCCCCAACAGCTACTCCTTCCGTATGCCTACGAAATATGCGCCACGCCTGACAGAGGCCGGCTTCGACTTTATGAGCATGGCCAACAACCACGCCAACGACTTCGGACAGGAAGGCATTGAAAGCACCGAGCGCTGTCTGCGAGAGCAGGGCATCCTCTTCGCCGGAATAGAAGGGCGCGTGGAAAGTGCCGTCATAGAACGCGGAGGGAAGAAGATAGGCCTCTGCGCCTTCGGCCACAACAGCTATACGCTGAAACACACCAACCTGAACACCGTGGGCCGCATCGTCGACGACCTGGTGCGTCGCTGCGACCTGGTCATCGTGTCGTTCCACGGAGGAGCCGAAGGCCGCACGAAGAGCCATCTGCCACAGGGCAGCGAGACCTTTCTGGGCGAAGATCGCGGCTCGCTGCGGCAGCTGGCCCATTTCTGCATCGACCATGGTGCCGACGTGGTATACGGCCACGGCCCGCACGTCACCCGAGCCATCGAGGTTTACAAGGGTCGCTTCATCGCCTACAGTCTGGGTAACTTCTGCACTCCCTATAACGTGTCGTTGACCGGCATCTCGGGCTACGCCCCTGTGGTGGAAATCAAGATCGACCCCGCCACCGGCCGCTTCCTGCGCGGACAGATTCACCCCTTCATTCAGACACGCGGCATTGGGCCCCGTACCGACAAGGAAGGACGCGTCGTCAGCGAGATGAAACAGCTCAGCGAGGCAGATGTGCCCCAGAGCCAGGCCAGAATCAGTGCCACTGGCGAAATAACACTGAAATAGTCACAATCTACCCAACCAACGAACATGAAAAGACTTTTGCTTATTTTCACCCTGATTTGCATGGCTGCCATAAATGCAGCAGCACAGGCAGTAGTGCAAACCCCCAAGACCGAGGAAGACGGTTTCCAGTGGGTGGAAGAGCGCAAGGGGCCAAATGTAGGAGCACGCGAGAGCACCGAAGGGCGATGGCTCGTACCCCGCAAATACTACTATGTCAGCTATAAAAGCGGCTACGATTACAGACTGCCGCATTTTATCGCCTACGACAGGAAGAAGAACACCCAACTGCTCTATACGCCCCAGGGCAAGCGTCTCATCCCGGCCCGCCGAGGTTACAACCTGATTTCGTGCCACTCTTACTACTACTTTGATGACAGCAGCCACATGTACCAGGCCTTCTACTACGGCGTACATACCAAGGAGGGAATGGGCATCTGCAACACCAAAGGCAGGCAGCTGATTTTCCTCAAGGGAGCACAAAGCATCAGGCCGACATACGAAAAAGGCCACTTCTACTACCTCGTCAGAAAGGACAATCTCTACGGCATCATGGACGGCAAGGGACGCATCGTCATTGAGACGACACAGAAGAATGGCATCATCTGCACCTTCGGGAAATTCAAGGTGAAGGACGAAGAGGCGAAAGGCGGATTCCGCGACATTGGCGACATAGACCTGGTGACGACCAGCGAGAACCTGCTGCCCGGAGAAATGGTCAAGGACTGACCGTCGGCCACCACGCCAGGTCACGGCTAAAGAACGCTAATAGTGTTAAAAGTACGCAAAAAACATGCCGATTGTTTCGGCGGATGAAATTTATTTAGTACCTTTGCACCGTCTTTTGTAATCGCAGAAGACGGTGCACTTATTTTTAATAATAGAACTAACCCAAATACATGATGTTTAAAAGCGTAAAGAAAGTAGCCCTTATGGCATTATCGGCATTGGCAGTGATGCCTGCTGCCGGTCAGGACCTTTTGGCCAACCAGGCTCCCGTCGACAACAAGATGCGAACCGTTGACAGCATTCAGTTACAACAGCTCATTGAGAACGAGGTGTGGGAATCGCCCGCAGCCAACCTCTACAAAGATTGGAACAATGTCTCCGTGAGCCGTCAGACCACGGCTCTGCCCGACTCTTTCCGCATTGACCTTCGCGACTTCAGTATGCCCACCACCAGCCGTCAGATCACATCGAACTTCGGCTCGCGTTGGGGACGCCAGCACAAAGGTCTCGACATCAAGGTCTATGTGGGCGACACTATCCGCGCTGCCTTCAGCGGCAAGGTGCGTATCGTGCGCTACGAGGCTAAGGGCTATGGCAAATACGTAGTGATTCGCCACCCCAACGGACTGGAGACCATCTACGGACACATGTCGCAGCAGCTGGTTTCAGAGAATCAGGAGGTGCGTTCCGGCCAGCCCATCGGACTGGGTGGTAATACCGGTCGCAGCACGGGCTCGCACCTGCACTTCGAGACACGTCTCTGCGGCACCGCCCTGAACCCCGCCCTCATGTTCGACTTCTACAACCAGGACGTCATTGGCGACAGCTACCTGTTCCGCAAGAGCACCTACAACAAAGAGTCGCTCGTGGCCACACGTCTTCGTGGCGTGGGTGGCACTGGTGGCGCTTCTACCGAGAACATCGACCTTAGCGAAGTGCCCGAGCCCGCTAAGGCTGAGCCTGTCGCTCAGGTGCAGCCCAGCAAGCGTCAGGGCCGCCAGGGACGTCAGCAGGCATCAGTACGCAACCACAAGGTGAAGCAAGGTGAGACGCTATATGCCATCGCCCGCAAGCACGGCACCACCGTGCAGGCCCTCTGCCGTCTGAACGGCATCAGGCAGAACAGCACCCTCCACGTGGGACAGATTCTGAAGTACAACTAAACTGACAGCGATATTATGAGGCAGCCTCCCGTCATGCGGAAGGCTGTCTTCTTTTTTTGTCTGTTGCCCGCTGCTAAACACGGTCATTATTCTTTGCACGAATATTTTCGTAAAAAGTAAAGCACCGCTTCGAGGGCAGAAAAGTACCGCTTTTTTACCCTCAAAGCTGTCCTTTTCTGCTCTCAAAGCGGTGCTTTTCCAAAAATGCTGTTGTACAGCTCCTTACACGTATTAGAATTATATCGACATTCTCCTGCCTGAATCAAGCTGTTGTGATGATTATAGATGACAGGATTATCCTTTGTTTTAGCGGACAGTAATACTTTCGTTTATTCTCATCGTGGCCGGAAATAAAGACGAAGGCCCAATGACAAGCCATGAGATTGTCCTTGGGCCTTCGCAGGCGGAGATAATGATTCCGCTGTTGCTAATGATGACGTATGCTCTGCTGCATTAGAAACCGCTCGACTGGTGCAGGCGCTCCAGATTGCCGTCCCACAGGTCGTGGAGGTCGTCAATGTCCTCGGCGTAGGCATAGTCTACGACGCAAAGGCAGAGGTCTTCGGTCAGTTCGCTGCGGCCGATGCGCATCTCCCAAAAGGCTTCGTCGCTCTCCTCGTCGACCCACCGCAGTCGGATGCAATTGTTTTTCTCGCGTTTCAGTATGTTGGCACGCAGTGTGTGGTGCTCTGTCCAAGGCTTTCCCCATGTGAGGCTTATCACCCCATTGTCCTCGGTCACTTCATCGGCCAGCCATAGTCCCAGTCCGTGGTCTGTACTCAATAGCTGCCACAGTATATCAGTCTTCCGTCCTTTTAGCGGGTATTCTAATTCTAAACGTTGCTTTTGCATAGGCCTTAAGTTAGGGTCGTGTTTTGTTATTGGTAACTTTCGGCTACAAAATTACGAAAAAGATATCACATCAAGGCCTTTGACGGGCAGTTTTTATGTCTCTTTCTCATAAAAAATGTTAAGCAGGAGGAAATATCTACGACATACTAATGACTACTGCCAACTTTTTTGTACCTTTGCACCCGCTTAACAGCCGCAAGGCCATGAGCTGCTTGCAGTGGCAAGATGATGGCGGGATAGCTCAGCTGGTTAGAGCGCATGATTCATAATCATGAGGTCGCCGGTTCAATCCCGGCTCCCGCTACTTTCAGGAAACGAGTCGCAGTCATGCGGCTCGTTTTCGCTTTCCATTACTTTGTGGCAATTGTAAAAACCGTAACACAGGCCGTGCTACAGTTTTTGGTGTTGCTTGGGGGTCGGCCGTAGCGGTCTGGATATCAGAATGGGAGGTTCCGGTTGCGCCCGGCATCGATGCGCAGGAAGATGAAGAGCAGCAGGGTGAACCCCCAGAGCGAGGAGCCGCCATAGCTGAAGAAGGGCAGTGGGATGCCTATGACGGGTGTGAGGCCCAGCACCATGCCTACGTTCACAAAGACGTGAAACAGGAATATCGACAGCACACAGTAGCCATAGACACGTCCGAAAGTGGAGGGCTGTCGCTCGGCCAGGTGGATGAGTCGCCATATCAGCATGAGGAAGAGCAGCAGCACGCTGGCAGCCCCCACGAAGCCCTCTTCCTCGCCCACGGTGCAGAAGATGAAGTCGGTGTCCTGCTCGGGCACATACTTCAGCTTCGTCTGTGTGCCGTTGAGGAATCCTTTGCCCTTCAGTCCGCCCGAGCCGATGGCTATCTCGCTCTGGTGAACGTTGTAGCCAGCGCCCTTGAGGTCTTCTTCCATGCCGAGGAGTACGTTCACACGTGTGCGCTGGTGGGGCTCGAGCACTTGGTTCAGAGCGTAGTCCGACAGGTGGAAGAACAGCATCGAGCCAAAGGCAAACACTGCTATCCACAGATAGTTGCGTGATGTCGTCGTGTTCGAGTTGGAGGTGTGGCTCTGGCCTGAGCTCAGCATCAGCCACACCAACCAGCCTATGAGTCCTATGCTCGTGGCCAGCTGAATCCAGAAGATGTTGAAGGGAATGACGTAGACCGAGAAGGCCAGGCTAATAGCGGTGATGCCCGTGCAGATGGCGAGTGCGGAGAAGGCTTGGCGCCAGTTGTTGCAGTTGACGCCTATCATCACCGCTGAAAACACCTGTATGGCCAGCATCACCACGAAGCGGCCCACGTGTGTAGGCGTGTCGAAGAGCAGCGGCTCGCTGTAGCGTATGCCCACCACGAAGTAGAAGACCATGGCCACGGCCGTGAAGAGCACCGAGCCGGTGAGCCCCTCGCGGTAGAGCATGAGGAAGAAGGCCAGATAGACCAGTGCCGACCCCGTCTCGCGCTGCATGACGATGAAGAGCATGGGTGCGAAGATGATGGCGAGTGTGCGCATGAAGTGCTGCCAGTTGTGTATGCTGTATTCGCGTGCCGACATGTATTTGGCTAGTGCCAGTGCCGTGGCGAACTTGGCAAACTCGGCCGGTTGCAGGCGTATGGGGCCCAGCACCAGCCACGAGTGGGAGCCTTTGATACTGTGCGGATTGAAGATGGTGGCGAAGAGGAGAAGCAGCAGCAGACCGTAGATGACGTAGGAGAAGAGGTCGAAGAAACGGTCGTCGAGCAGCAGCAGGAACAATGCCAGCACCAGCGACGTGCCAATCCACACAATCTGCATTCCCGAGCGTGTGGATAGCGAGAAGATGTCGGTGTGGGCGCTGAAGTCGTAACTGGCACCACACACACTGATCCACCCGAAGGCCAGTAGCATCAGGTAGATCAGAATGGTCCAGTAGTCGAGCGAGCGCAGCACGCCCTTCGGTTTCTTATCGGTCGTCAGTGCCATAGTTGATGCGTCTGTTTTGTATTTCAGTGGCCCGTTTCTCGGATGCCTCCGACAGCTCTCCCTTCAGGAAACGCTCCATGATGAGTCCGCCGATGGGCACGCCGTAGGTGGCACCCCATCCGCCATTCTCCACGTAGACGGCGACGGCTATCTGCGGGTCGCTCATGGGTGCGAAGCCCATGAACACCGAGTGGTCGTGGCCACGGTTCTGCGCCGTTCCGGTCTTGCCGCAGGGCTCGAAGTCGTAGTGTGCCAAGGCCCTGCACGTGCCGCCGAGTGCTGCCGAGCGCATCCCCTTCACCACCAGTTCGTAGTTCTCGCGCGTGGCCAGGGTGTAGCGTGGCTTGGTGTAAAGGGCGTCGAGGGGCTCACCCTCAATCTGTCTCACCACATGCGGCGTGATGAACCAGCCGCGGTTGGCAATGGTGGCCCCCAGGTTGGCTATCTGCAGTGGCGTGGCGTTTACCTCGCCCTGGCCTATGGCAATGGAGATGATGTTCAGTGCCTTCCACGACGTGCCCAGGCGGCGGTCATAGTACTGTGAGTTGGGTATGAGCCCGCGCTTCTCGCCGGGCAGGTCAATGCCCAGGGCATAGCCGAAGCCCATGCTTACCATGTAGTCGCGCCAGCGGTCGATGGCGTTCTGCACGGTGCCGTACTTCGTGGTGTTGCCTATCATGTGGTATAGTCCCCAGCAGAAGAAGCCGTTGCACGAGGTGCTGATGGCTGGTATAAGCGGCAGGGGCGAGCCGTGGCCGTGGCAGCCCACACGCAGGCCTCCGTGGACGAAGCCGTGGTAGCAGGGGTAGGGGGTCTTGTCGGTGATGATGCCCTCGGTGAGGAAGGTCAGGCCCTGTGTGGTCTTGAACGTCGAGCCTGGCGGATACTGGCCCATGATGCTGCGGTTCAGCAGAGGCTTCCAGGGGTCGAGTCCCAGCTCGCGCTGGCTCTTCGAGCGCTGGCGACCCACCATGACACGGGGGTCGTAGGTGGGGGAGCTGACCATGCAGAGCACCTCGCCCGTCTTCGGTTCTATGGCCACGATGCTGCCAATCTTCCCCTCCAGCAGACGCTCACCCAGGGCCTGTAGCTCCTTGTCGATGGCCAGCGTGAGGTTCTTGCCAGGCACAGGCTTCTGGTCGTAGGCACCGTTCATGTAGCTGCCCTGTATGCGGCCGTGGGCATCGCGCAGCAATATCTGCACACCCTTCACGCCGCGCAGCTGTTTCTCGTAGGAGCGCTCCACGCCCAGTTTGCCAATGTAGTCGCCGGGCTGGTAGTAGTCGTCTTCCTCAATCTCGGCAGGCGACACCTCGGCCACGTCGCCCAGTACGTGGGCAGCGTAAGGATACTCGTACTGGCGCACACTGCGGCGCTGCACGTAGAAACCGGGGAAGCGGAAGGCCTTCTCCTGGAAGAGGCTGAAGTCGTGGTCGCTAAGCTGTGAGAAGAGTATCTGCTGGGTGTAGGGCGAATAGCCCGGGTTGCGGCGCTTGTCGCGCATCTGCTTGACGTGCTGTTGGAAGTCGTCGACCGTGATGCCCAGCGTCTGGCAGAACTCTAGTGTGTCGAAGCGGTTGCGGGCCTCGTTCTCCACCACCATGATGTCGTAGGCAGGGCGGTTGTAGACGAGCAGTGTGCCGTTACGGTCGGTGATGATGCCGCGCGAGGGGTAGTCGATTTTCTTGAGGAAGGCGTTCGAGTCGGCGTCTCTTTTGTAGTCGTCGCTCATCAACTGGAGAGCGAACAGGCGTATGATGTAGGCTATCACGATGAGCGCTGCCACGCCGCCAATGACGTATTTGCGGTATTCCAGCCCGTAGTCTTTGTTCTCCACCTTACCCCGTCTTTTTTACTTCTACTATTTCCTCAGACTCTCAATAGCCAGTATCATCAGCAGCGTGAGCACGGTGCTTCCGCCAACGCACTCGAGCCAATGCAGCCAATGGAAGAAGCTGAACGTCTCGATGGCAAAGAAGAGCAGGCAGTGGAGCAGGGTGAGGAGCATGGCCAAGGGCACGAAGTTGCCCCAGCCCAGCGTGGCAGCCGACGAGCGGATGTCGTCCTCGGCATCGCGGGGAAGGAACAGCTCGATGAGGTATGACTGCGTGAAACCCACCAGCGTGAGCGATGCTGACGTCACACCTAGCGTGTTCGAGAACATGTCGACGCTGAGCCCCAGGAAGAAGCTCCACAGCAGGATGGCCCAGCGGGGATAGTGGCGCGGGAACATGATGACGAAGTAGACGTATAGCAGGGGCGTGGCGCAACCGAAGAGCTGTATGCGGTTGAGCACCAAAGCCTGCACGAGGCAGAGCGCTGCAAAGACTATGATTCGTCGGATGACAGACATGCTAGGTGTGAACTGAGAGATACTATGATTCGTCGGATGACAGACAAGCTAAGTGTGAACTGAGAGATGTGGGTTGCCGTTCTCGTTTATTGGCTGTTCAGCGAGTCGCGGGCGGCCTGCAGGATTTGTGTCTGCTCGGCAATGGTGGGGTCGTTGATGACGTAAACGTCGCGCAGACGGGCAAAGTCGGTAGAGAGCCGAATCTTCAGCCGGTAGGACAGGCCGTCGACGGAGTTGCTGATACCAGTGATTTGGCCTGCCGTGATGCCTGGGGGGAAGATGGAGGAATAGCCGCTGGTCTCAATCCATTCACCTTTCTCGAACTGGGCGTGGCGCGGAATGTCCTCCATATACGCCTCGTTGGCCGACTTGCCGTCCCAGAGCAGATAGCCGAAGTAGCCCTTGTCGCGGATGGCACAGCTGATGCGCGACCGCACATTGAGCACGGGGAGTACCACCGAGTAGTAATCGCCCACTAGATAGACAACACCCACCAGGCCGGTGCCGCAGGCCACACCCATGTCAGGGGCCACGCCGTCGCGGCGTCCGCGGTCGATGGTGATGAGATTGTCGGGGCGGTTCAGCGTGCTCGACACCACCTTGGCGGGAATCACCGTCAGGCGGCTGAGCGTGGACTTTATGGTGCTGTCGGCATAGACCGAGTCGATGCCTTGTTCTGCCAGCAGCTGGCGCATCTGCCACAGCTGATGCTCCAGCTCCACGTTGCGGCGCGACAGCTGTTCGCTGCGCTCGGTGAGCGAGAAGAACTGTTCGATGGACGCCTGCCACTCGTACACCTTGCCTGCCACGGCATTGGCCGACGACACCCACACGCTGCCCTGATAGCTGTTGAAGCGGAAAAGCAACGCGATACTGATGAGCTCCAGTGCAAAGAGCATCATCCAGTGGTAGTAGCGGGTGAAGAACAGCCAGATGTTCTGCATTTATCGCTTGAGGAACGTAAAGCGGTCAACGTTCTTCAGGGCAATGCCGGCACCCTTGGCCACTGAGTGGAGCGGGTCTTCGGGTACGTGGAAGGGGATGTTGATCTTGTCTTCCAAACGACGGTCGAGACCGCGCAGCAGTGCGCCGCCACCAGTGAGGTATATGCCGTTCTTCACAATGTCGGCATACAGCTCGGGTGGAGTGTTCTCAAGGGCGGAAAGTACGGCGTTCTCAATCTTGGCCACGGTCTTGTCGAGGCAGTGGGCTATCTCCTGATAGCATACGGGCACCTCCATAGGAAGGGCGGTGATGCGGTTCGGGCCGTGAACGATGTAGTCGTCGGGGCCCTCGTCGCCCAGGTCGGTAAGTGCGCTGCCCACGTTGATCTTGATGCGCTCGGCCATGCGTTCGCTGACCTTCACGTTGTGCTGGCGCGACATGTACTCCTGGATGTCGGCCGTCAGGTCGTCGCCGGCGGTGCGGATGCTGTTGTTGCTCACGATGCCGCCCAAGGAGATGATGGCAATCTCGGTAGAGCCGCCGCCAATGTCGACAATCATGTTGCCTTCGGGGGCCTCTACGTCAATGCCGATGCCGATGGCGGCTGCCATGGGCTCGTAGATGAGGTAAACGTCGCGGCCGTCGGCATGTTCAGCCGAGTCGCGGACGGCACGTAGCTCCACCTCGGTAGAGCCGCTCGGCACACCGATGACCATTCGGAGCGAGGGTGAGAAGAAGTGGCGCCCTGTGTGCACCATCTTGATGAGGCCGCGCATCATCTGCTCGCAGGCAGAGAAGTCGGCTATCACACCATCGCGTAGCGGGCGCACGGTGCGGATGTTGTCGTGGGTCTTCTCGTACATCATCTTGGCACGCTCGCCCACGGCTATCATCTTGTCGGTGTGGCGGTCCATAGCCACTACCGACGGCTCGTCTACTACTATCTTATCATCGCTGATGATGATGGTGTTGGCTGTGCCAAGATCCATGGCAAGCTCTTGTCGGAAACTGAAGAATCCCATAGGTGATTTTGAATTTGAATGAAGGATTAACTCATAAACCACTGGTTTATTGCTGTGTCGTAGTGGCTGCTCACGCCGAAGGCTTTTGCGGCAAACATGCGGCGCTGCTCCAGCGTAGTCTGGGCACCCTGCTGGTTCAGGATGTCGAGCAGCACGCCGTACTCGGCCTTTGAGGGGATGATGACCACGTCGTTGAAGTTCTTGGCTCCGGCGCGGATAAGCGATATGCCGCCTATGTCGATCTTCTCGATGATGTCCTGCTCAGAGGCGCCGCTGGCCACGGTCTGCTCGAAGGGGTAGAGGTCGACGATGACCAGGTCGATCTCAGGAATGTCGTACTGTGCCATCTGCTCGCGGTCGCCCTCGTTGTCGCGACGGGCAAGGATGCCTCCGAAGACTTTGGGATGGAGCGTCTTCACGCGGCCGCCCAGAATGGAGGGGTACGTCGTCACGTCCTCCACCTTCTGGCAATTGTAGCCCTGCTCCTCAATGAATTTCTGTGTGCCGCCTGTCGACAGGAAGCGCACACCCTCTGCGTTCAATTTCTTCAGCAGCTCATCGAGTCCGTCCTTGTGGAACACTGAGATGAGCGCTGTCTTTATCTTCTTTGCTTCAGCCATACAGTGTGTTTGTTATAACGTTATAAATAAATGAATACGGGTTGCAAAGGTACGAAAAAAACGCGAATCCGACACCCTTTTTCCCTATTATTTTTCTTTTCCCTACATTAATATTATTGCAGGTCAATTCAGAGACAAGGTTCAGCCGGCAGAGGACAGGTGGCAGTGCGTGCGGCTGGTTCCCGCTTTTGCGTTCGTATAGGGTCGTGCTATGGTTTAGCAATTATTGCTGTCCGCTAAAACGTTACTGATTCAAGTTTCTAAAGCTGCTACTATTATGATTGTGAATAAGTTACCGACCCCACCCCTGCCCCATTCCCGAGCATAGCTCGCCTACCCGTAGCCTTTCCCCTACGATGGGAGGGGAGCGGCTACCGCCCTGTTCGCT
>JAILPA010000070.1 GCA_024690505.1 Prevotella sp. | reverse complement strand
TGAAGCTCGTGCTCTACATGAACCACGAGATTGATGCACAGCAGAATGCTGGCGACTACAGCGCTGAGGATGAGGGCAAGTACGTCTTCATGGATGTTCAGGCCGACGAGAACGGCATCATCGAGGTAGACCTGACTAAGTTTGACAAGGCCGACCTGAACTGCATCTGCCTGCCTTGGGACAACGCGAACAAGGGAACCGTATGGTACATCCTGCTCACCGAGAAGGATGCCAAGACCATCTACCTGAAGCCCGCCATCTGGGATGTGACCGACGCTACCGAGCGCTACGCTGTCTACATGTTCAACAACAACGAGCTGAATGCCTGGGCTGACTTTACTGCCGTAGAGGGCGCCGAAGGCACCTTCACTGCTACCGTTCCTGCACGCTACACGGGCATCGTCCTGGGACGCATGAACGGCGCTACTACCGAGAACAACTGGGACAACGTGTGGAACCAGACCGTTGACATCAAGCCCGTGAACGACAAGGCCCTCTACACCATCACCGGCTGGGGCGAGGGCGATGGTGCCAAGAGCACATACGAAGAGACTGTCTATGGATCCGGTCAGCCCGAGCCCATCGTCATCAACAGCATGGCTATCGTGGGCGACTTCACCGGCGGCTGGCCCGTACAGAAACAGGGGTCTGAGGAATTCGACTGGAGCGTTGCCAAGCAGATGACGAAGAGCACCGAAAACGCTGACGTCTGGACGCTGACCATCGAGAACTTCGAGGCCGAGGCCAAGAAGTACGAGTACAAGGCTGCTGCCAACGACAGCTGGGAAGGCTATAAGCTGCCCGCCGAGGGTAACGCCGACTTCGTGTTCGGAACCGACATGTATCCTGCAGGCAAGTACAACCTGACCTTCACCGTCAACACCAAGGAAAACACCCTGACGCTCGGCGTTGAAAAGGTCATAGAACCCTTCGTGGCTCCGTTTGCCGATGGCAACTACTACATTATGAACGCCACTGAGGGCCTGTTCATTCCGCAGTCCGGTGACATCCTGCAGGCCGACGGCTATCCCTTCCTCTTTAAGTTCGACAACAAGGAGGGCTCATACTCCATCATCGGCAACGAGTTCTTCGCATGGGACGGCAAGAAGTGGTTCGCTGAAGGCGAGGGCGGCTTCTACAAGTTCTACTATATTGATAAGGACAACGTGAAGCGCTACGCAGTCATCAGCTCGCGTAATGGCATGGCTGTGGATGTGGAAGAGAACACCACGCAAGAGAACTCCATTTGGATGCCTCTGACACAGAGCTCCGTAGAGGATCAGTTTATGAGCTACAATGTTGCAGGTACCGAGGATCTCTGTGGCGTTGCATGGGATATTACCAAGAACAAGATGGCTCGCAACACCGAGACCGACCTCTTCGAGTGGAAAGCTGAGAACATCACCGTTACCAACGAGATCAAGCCTGAGTTCAAGGTGGTTGCCACGCTGGAGGACAAGGGCAGCGTATGGTATCCCGAAGGAGGCGAAAACTCCAACTGGGTGATCACGCTTGGTGCACTGGGTGCAGATGCTGCTAATCCTGCTGAGGAGGGTATCTACACCATCACCATCAGCTTCAACGCCGCATCGAAGGAAATCAAGGTTGCCGGTGAGAAGACTGGTGACTACGTGCCCCCGGTGAAGCCTACCGACATCGCCATCGCTCCCGCTGAGGGCGACATCGCTGCCGCACTGAAGGCTGCCGAAGAAGGCGTTGAGAAGGTTGGCAACATAACCATCAACCTGACGAAGGGCGTTGTCTATACCATCAGCGAGCCGATCGTGGCTCCTGCCAGCATCACCATCAATGGTAACGATGCTTTCCTCGATGCTGCTAATCTGACAGGAAATGGCGTTGTGACCATGGCCGATGTTACTGAGCCCACTGAGTGGACCGTGGCTAACGTCCGCATCGCCGGTCTGTCCATCAAGGGCCTGAAGAAGCCGTTGTTCTACAGCACCTGCAAGAACTACATCGCCAACATGTTCGAGGTGGACTGGGTGACTGCTGAGATTGCAGCCGACGTGACCGTGTTTGACTTCACGAAGGGTAGCGTTGCTGAGAACTTCATCGTGACCAACTCCACATTCTATGCTCCCACGGCTACCACGAAGTCGTTCTACAGTTCACAGAGCGGACAGAAGCTTACCGAATGGAATGGCGATGCCATGCAGACCTTCAAGTTCGCTGGCAACACCATGTACAACCTGGCTCCCACAAAGAACTTCTTCACACACCGTCAGGCTAACCAGAAATGGATGACATACGGCGTAGAAGGCAACATCTTCGTGAACTGCGGCAAGAGCGGCCAGGTCATCAAGGGCATGAATGGTGGTCAGGGTGGAGCTAACCCTGTTTGGATCATCGAGGGCAATGCCTTCAACTTCGACGGTGCTGACACCAGCGCAAGCGAAGAAACTGGCGATGCCAACGAGCCTGTAAAGGCTAGCGTGGCTGGTGTGGTGACCTTCACCGACGCCGATGCCGGCAACTTCAACGGCGAGTTCCAGCTGGCAGAGGGTGCTACTGCTCCCGAGGCTCTGGGTGCTCCCGCCTGGAAGATTACCTTCAAGGAGTATGTTGCTCCCATCGTCATCAACAGCATGGCTATCGTGGGCGACTTCACCGGCGGCTGGCCTGTGCAGGACGCCGAGACTGGCGAGTTCGACTGGACTGTTGCCAAGCAGATGACCCAGGCTGACGACGCCAATGTATGGACGCTGGTCATCGAGAACTTCGAGGCTGAGGCCAAGAAGTACGAGTACAAGGCTGCTGCCAACAACAGCTGGGACGGCTATAAGTTGCCCGATGAAGGCAATGCCGACTTCGTATTCGGAACCGACATGTATCCCGCAGGCAAGTACAACCTGACCTTCACCGTCTTCGTCGACAAGGACTCTCTGGCTTTGGATGTCGAGAAGGTTGTAGAGCCCGTGACTCCCGCTTTTGCTGATGGTACATATTATATTATGCACGCACAAGAAGGTCTGTTCATTCCCGTAGAGGGTACTAATGCCAACCTTTCGGCCGACGGTGCCCCGTTCACATTCAAGTTCGACGAACAGACAGGTGCCTATTCTATCACCGGCAGAGACATCTTCAATACCAAGAAATGGTTTGTTGAGGGCGAAGGTGGTTTCTTCAAGTTCTACTATGTTCTGAACAATGTGAAGAAGTACCTTGCTATAAGTTCCCGTAATGGTCTGACCGAATATGATGAGGGCTCTGAGGCACTCACTGACGGAAATTCAACATGGATTCTCCTGACCCAGAGTTCTGTAGAGGATGAGTATATGAGCTACAATGTTGCCGGTACCGAGGATCTCTGTGGTGCTGCATGGGATATTACCAAGAACAAGATGGCTCGCAACACCGAGACTAACCTGTTCGAATGGAAGGCTGAGAACATCACCGTTACCAGCGAGATCAAGCCTGAGTTCAAGGTGGTGGCCACGCTGGAAGACAAGGGTTCTGTTTGGTATCCCGAAGGTGATGGAACGACTAACTGGGTAATCACGCTCGGTGCCCTGAGCACAGAATCTACGACTGCCGTGGATGGTATCTACACCATCACCATCTCCTTCGACCCCGCAACAAAGGCAATCAAGGTTGCTGGTGAGAAGACTGGCGACATCCAGCTCCTCGAGCCCGTTATCCCCGAGGGCACCTACTACGTCATGAGTTCTGCCGATGACAATCCTCACCTGTTCCTGACTGCTAATCCTGCCGTCGACAACGAGGGTACTGCATTCGGGTTCAAGTTCGATGGCGTAACCGGCGCATACACCGTGTTCAGCGGTGAGCTGCAGCTTGGCAAGTGCTTCATTGAAGGCGAAGGCGGCTTCTACAAGATCTGCAGGTCTGAGGGCAATGGCAATAAGAGCTACTTTGCTATCAACGAGGCTAAGGAACTGTACAGCACCGATGACGCCGATAAGGCCGCATGGTGGTCGTTCATCCTTCCTGAGGCAAAGGCCTACTTCTACGACTACACCGTGGCTGGCGCTATCGGCTCGAAGAACGCTGGCGAGGCTGATGCACTCTTCGGACTCGCATGGGATGTGACCAACACCGCCAACGACCTGGAGTTCAAGTCGGTTGACGAGAGCACCGTGATCTACACCAAGACCATCAAGGGTGTTAAGTTGGAGGCTAACGACGTCATCTACTATAAGGTTGTGAGAGACCACAGCTGGAACTACAAGGACTGGGGCTTCAACGACGGTGCTAATGCCGACTACGTCATCACTACCGCAGGCACTTACGACATCACCTTCACCTTCGATCCCACTGCAGTGCTTGGCAATGGCTTCAACCTGACCTGCACAGCCGAGCTCGATACCGTCACCGGTATCAGCGTCATCGCTGCTGAGGCTCAGAAGGGCAATGTCTACGACATGCAGGGCCGCCGCGTGGTGAAGCCGGCCAAGGGCATGTACATTGTCAACGGCAAGAAGATGTACGTGAAGTAAGGGGCATCCCCGTCTTCAACAAGACTCTGAACTAAGCATTCAGGTCGACTCTGAACTAAGCATTGCCTTGGTTGTCCGCAAAGGGCAACTAAGGCAATCTTTTTTGGGGGGAGGCTAGGTGGGGTTGGCAATATTAAACTATTGCTGTCCACTAAAACGGTTTCCGTTTTTTCAGATTTCATCCTTCATCAGGAGTTTCTCATCTGTTGTGTCGATGATGGGGCTTGCCTGGATAATGAACCATGCAAGACTGAATCGGTCGGTGAATTTTCTTTACATCGATAATTCTTCAAAAAAGGAGAGACAGCTTCGAGGACGGAAAAGCACCGCTTTCCGGGTCAAGAAGCTGTCCTTTTTCACCCTCAAAGCGGTGCTTCTCCGAAAATCCCGTCGCACGGCAATTTTTGCCAATTTGAATTTTCCTGACATTCCCTTCGTCAGGCTCAGGGCAGGTTGCCACCCAATCAAGCTGTTGCAATGTTTAGCGGACAGCAATAATAATAGGCGTATCATCATGTATCGCGGAGCCGTCTCTCCTGCATCGCAGAGTCGCCCCTTCTTTGTCTCAAAAACAGCCCTTCTTGAGTCATAAATCTGTCCTTTTCCAGTAGTTTTCTTTTCCAACTGTGTCATGGAGCTGGAAATGGCTTTGCACGGGTCTTTTGTGCCTGTCTCTGCATACTTTTACAAAAACTAAAACCAATGAAACAAACAATAAAGTCCCTTTGCAGAAAGGGTTTTATCTTTGCACCGTGATTTCAGCACCTTGCGCCAGACCTCCCTTTGTAAAGGAGCCTAGAAACGGCGCTGGGAAGCAACTAAGAACAATTTTTTAATTAACTATCTTATTATTAACTAACACTTTTTCGACATGAAAAAAATGTACCAAATGTTTGTGGCACTGTTGCTCTTGGCAGCAGGCGCAATGAACGCAAGTGCAGCAAGTGAGCGTATACCCTTCACTTCGGAGGACTTTACGTTCCACTCGTACGATGGCTTCGACGCCGATGCCAACGACACTGGCGTGTTCGACGCAGCTTGGATCTTCGGAGAGGCCAGCGGTTGTCCTATCGGCGACACTAGTTGTAACGCCTGGGTCGACCTGGGTGGCTACAAGAAGATGTTTGTGAAGATGGAAGGCTGCGATTCCGATGGCAACCCCAACGGCTCCAACCCCCGTATCTTCATCAACCGTCTGGTGCAGGAAGGTCAGTTCAATTCTGACCGGTCTGCCGCCAACTGTCTCGTCATCCCCAATGCCGGCACATGGGCTGAGGATTACTACACAGACCTGGGCGACGGTGAGTATGAAATCGACCTCGACAGAATCAGGAGAGACTTCGGCTTCGTACACTTCCACTCCATCAAGGGTTCTGCTTATAACACTCAGGCCATCGTCTACAGCATCGAGCTGGAGAAGCCCAACAAGGTGAAGCAGGTAGGCTGGGTGAACCTGGTGGTGAACGGCAACATGGAAGGCGAAGAGCAGCAGAGCTTCTTCTACAAGGAGGGCGGCGATGACGCATTCCCCGCTGTGATTGTCGACGGTGTAGGCCGTGAAGGCAGCCGTGGCATTCAGATCACCTCTCTGGCTGGTCAGGCCAATGACTATGGCACACAGTTCTTCATCTATTCACCTGAGGTGCTGCCCCAGGGAACGAAGTATCGCGTTACCATGGACATCCGCTCAAGCGTGCCTACTTCTGTAGCCACACAGTCGCAGGCTGAGCCCACACAGTACATCTTCTACGACCTCATGGGCAGCGTACCTTTCACCGAGGAGTGGGAGACCTTCAAGTATGAGGGTGAGGTAACCGCCGATCAGGCCATGAACCAAGATAGCCTGCAGTTCCAGAGCATTGCATTCAATCTGGCCAGCGTGAAGGATGCCGACGTTGACTTCTTCTTCGACAATGTGAAGTGGGAAGTTTATAAGTACGGCACCGATGCTATCTTCAGGGATGACGCCCTCATGGTCGACTTTGGCTTCGACACCAACATCCCCGCACTGGTGAAGGCAGCAGGCAAGCCCGTCATCATCTATCCCGAGGGATGCGCTTCTGTCAAGGTCAACGGCAAGCTCGTCGACATCTACTCGGTTGAGGCTCACGCCGACGGCCACTTCTTCATCTTCACTGAAGAGCCCATCGAT
>JAILPA010000041.1 GCA_024690505.1 Prevotella sp. | reverse complement strand
TACTTCAGCGACTATCAGGACGTGCATGTGAGCGTCTATAACGAGTCGCAGGGGGGCGAGCTGCTGCGCAATGTCTCCGTGCAGCTGCCCCAGGTGGTGGTGCTCAGCGGTGCCGACGACGGCGACGAGCTGCGCATAGAGCTGAGTTCCGTCTCCGGCGTCTTCGACACCTTCTCCGTGTCGGCCACCATTGAGGACGGCGCTGCCACCATTCCAGTGAACATCGTCGACAGGGGCGGATTCCGCTCCACCTTCACCACCACACAGAACGGCAGTGTGGCTGCCATCGTCTATGACAGCGAGGGGCAGTTCGTGAACTATTATATCCACAAGAAAGCCACGCTCGACGTGAAGGGGCTTCCCGAGGGCGACTATACCCTCGTCACCATGGCCTACGACCCCGTGGTGAGCCGACTGTCCAACCTGCAAGCCTTCCAGGACATGGGCCTGCAGCAGAATCGCGACTTCCTGCTGCGCACGTTCCACGTCAGCCCCGGCATCCTCACCGGCATTGACCAAGGCGAAGTGCCTGTCATCAATATCGACGAGCTGAAAATCATCCACCCGTCGACCACCTTCAGCCTCAGCGAGCAGCAGGTGACGGTGGGCGACTACGTGACCGTGCACGCTCGCATCAAAGTGAAGAACGAGATAGCACAGAACAGCTGGGAGTACGGCAACTTCCGCCTCCTCTTCGACCTGCCATCCAACAGCCGCTACCTGAGGGGGTCGCTGATGATTGACGGCCAGCTGGCCACCCCCGACTACGAGGAGGGCCGCCTGTTAGTGAACGCCGAAGGGCTGCAAGAGGGCAAGGTCGTCGATGTGCGCTTCTGCTTCGTGGCCAAGGAGCTGGGCGAACACACAGTGTCGGCACTCGTGGGCTATCGCCAGTACGACTGGCAGAACGGCGACAACGACTACTTCAGCCCCGTGGGAGCCGCCACCTACGAGGCCATCCCCATGAAGTACCACATCCTGACGGAGACCACCAGCAATTTCATCGCTTCAGGCAACGGCCCCACCGACGCCATCGTCAGGGCCTACGAGGACGGTACGCTCTTAGGGCAGACCTCCATCGCGGGCAAGGTGTGGAGCATCAACGTTCCACTGCCCAACACCTACAACCTCTCGCTGCACAACATATATTTGGAGTGCGAGACCAAGGAGGGCAACATCTACACCACGCCCACTACGGCAGTCATGGTCAATTTCGACATCAATGCCGTCAACCGCGTCACCATGATCTATCCCAATGCCTTCAGCCAAAAGACGGAGGTGTGCACCTGGGAGTTCCGCGAACCCGACACCCGTGTTGAGAGCTACGACTACTATCCCAGTTCCACGGCGTTCACCTTCCTTACGGAGTTCTTGCATAACGACACTACCGAGATTGACAACGTGAGGCTCCACGTGCGCTTCGAGGACTGCACCACGCACGACTATCCCGCCGTCTTCGACGAGGGGCGCGGCTGCTGGGTGACAGCCATTGAGGTGCTCGACTCACCACCCGTCAGCGTGGCCGTCAGCTACGACCGCAAGAAGAACTACAAGCGCGTGGACCGCCAGCAGATGGACGACTTCTGGCAGGAGTTAGAGACGCACGTGGCGCGCCAGAACCAGCTCGCGGCCATCATCGCCAGCATCACCGACGACAACATCGACCAGAAGATGGCCGAGGCAGAGGCCATCCTGGGTGTCAGCCTCAGTCCGGGCGCGCCGAGCGAGGAGCTCAGGGAGCGAATCAGCAGGATAGAGGCAATGTCGCCTGAGGAGCTTTCTGCCGAGCTGCAAAGCATGGAAGAGGAGCTTGACGACTACTTGGCCAACTTGGACAGCCAGCTGAAAGACCCGTCCATCACCATCGACATCAAGGGCACCTATACCCTCGACGACGGCACGGTCATCACCGTGGCCGACTGCTCGGCCTACAGCGAGGGCACCATCCTCACGCAGGGCTTCAAGGCCGTACCCACCACCGACGGCTCCAACGTCTACATGCGCATTGATGGCACGCACCTGACGACCGTCGACTTCCGGCGCGACTACAGCCTGGAGATGGTATGCCCCGAAGCCGTGGTGCAGGACGGCAGCGCAGCCCAAGCCAGGGCCTCGGTGGTCGCCTTGGCCAACAAGATCATTACCTTCCTGAAGGACGTGGTGATTGCCAAGATTAAGGCCGCCTCCGGCGAGGTATTGCAAAAGATTGCCGACATCACGAAGTACCTCATGGACGCATACAAGTACTTAGATGAATGTGAGGCGACGTTCCAAGCCACCCTTAACACCGGCGGCATAGGATTCGTGGAGAAGGCACAGGCATGGGGCCACCTGAAGGCCATCAGGATTGCCAAGACGCTCACCATGAAGCAAATGAGCCACGTCCGCTTCGCCAGCAACCTACTTGCCAAGCTGATGATCCTGCCCAACTACTACCTGCTCTTCCAGAAGTACAGCAAGATAGTTAGCACCTACGTAGCCTGCGACAACTCCATCCCCAATCCCTGCCCAAAGATGGAGGGTGCCGCCATGAACATCAGGATGATGATTGACGACGGCATGTCGGAGCTGCTCTTCTACTGTCTGGGCGACGTGGCCATGAACCTCACCTTCGACGTAGCCACCATTCTGGGCATCGGCTTCTCCGTGGAGACCTTTGGCGCTTCCCTGCTCGTCTCCGCCGCCAGTTTCCTCTTCAAGCTGGCAGCGCAGTGGGCCCTGGACTGGGCCGTGGAGAGCGACCACCTGCAGCGCTTAGCCATGATACGCGCCTGCATCAGGAACCTGGAATGCGACGAGGAGGACGAGCCCGAGGAAGAGGAAGAAGGCGAGGAGGAGCCATACACCCCCGACAAAAAGCCGCTGCACGACCCGTCGGGCTTCGTCTGCGAAGCCGTGGAGAGCAACCGCTTAGAGGGTGTCACCGCCACCTGCTTCTTCAAGAAAGAGGTGCAGGACATGTACGGCGACAAACACGAGGAAGTCACCATCTGGGATGCCGAGAACTACGGACAGGTGAACCCACAGCTCACCGACCGCGATGGCATGTACGCC
>JAILPA010000052.1 GCA_024690505.1 Prevotella sp. | reverse complement strand
CGTAAGGGTGATTGACGACTGGCGCGAGCTTTACGACTCCTATCCCTACGACATGATTGTCTATGCCGATGTCAATGTCAAGGGACATCACAACGATGCTGATGGTATGCGCATTGCCGCCTTCATCGACGACGAGATGCGCGGCATGGGTCAGGTGCGCAAAGACCACGACATTACCTACACCATGTTCCGCATCTGGCATTACCGTGAGAGCAGCGGCAACGTGAGTTTCCGTTATTACCTGCCTCATGAGTTTGCTACAGGCGAGCTGAAATACAACATGACCTTTGACGGAGCCGTCCACGGTCAATTAAAGAACTTAATAAAAATCACACAATGAGACGTATACTGCTTCTTATCCTCGCCATATTCCCATTGGCACTGTCTGCACAGACCGCTCAGACCGATGAACAGCCACACTTCAGTGCCTTGGTGATTTCACTCGCCGACGGCACCAAAGAAGAAATCTTGCTTTTCACGGAGCCGCGCATCACCCAAGACGACAGTCTTTTCGTCGTTACCACTTCGCTCGGTATCAAGAGCTGGCCTCGCAGCCATGTGAAGAGCTATACTTTCCGCGCAGCGAACAGCACGGGCATCGAAAACGTGTCTACCGACAAGCATGCCCGTAAGATAGAGTGGGAACTTCTGGACCGCAAGCTCGTGCTGCGTCATCTGCCTGAAAACAGCGCTATCAGTCTCTATAACGCCAAGGGTATGCACCTCTTGTCCACCCGCTGCTCACGTCAGTGCGCCATCGACCTGAGTCGTTACGCCTCTGGAGTTTATGTCTTTGAAGTCAACGGTACGTTCTATAAAATTGTTCTATCATGAAACGCCTACTGAATATTCTCTTGCTGTTCGCCCTGGCCTGGTCGGTACAAGCCCAGGATCTGTTGCCCGAGGTGAAACACGTGTCGTACATCTATCGTAACGACGACCATTTCAACGGGTTTGCCGACTGTGAGATAGATAGCATCACCTTCTCGCGGTTCGATGCTGATAGCATTGAGCACATCGACTATGTGACGCAAGTCATCTATACCCACGACAGCATCTACCGTATACCGTTGGCTGTCATCGACAGCGTGAAGTGCGAACAGCCCCCTGTAGAGCTTCAGAAAGACGTGACGGTACTGACGGAGGAGCACCTCGGCTTTGTGTTGAGCGCCGACAGTACTTCCATCCTTTTCCGTAGCGACATTCCGCACAGCCTGTTGCCAAAGCGGGGCGAGGTGGTGGTCGCTATGAGTGCGAATCCTGAGCAATTCATTCCGTTTGCCGGTCGCGTACTGCGTACGGTGTACACGGCAGATGGTGTGCTCGTCACATGCGATCCCGAAGTGCAGCTCACCGACATCTTCCGCCGCTTCACAGCACTCTTGATTTCTACACCCAATGAGACTTCCGATAATAAGAAGGAAGACTGGGGAGAAGTACCACATTCTGGCAACCGTGAGAAGTTTGACCCATTCAGCAGTAGTTTCGCCTGGGAGCCGAAGATGATGACATGGGAAGATCCTGATACGCATGAAAAGACATCTTATTACCCGAAATATGTCACAGGTGTGCACAAGGTGCTTGGCCCCTACAATAAGAACCTGCTGGACTTATTACCTGAGGGAAAAAGGCCGGACACTGATAAATTCTTCTTCGGCTTTAAGGATGTGTACTTCGAGTTCAACTATAGGCAAAAATTTCTCATCGACTGTTACTATGATAAGGATGATAAGATCATTCCCTCGCTCTATTTCTATTGGAGACCCACTTTGCTTCCTATCGTCAGAGGCGCTTTGAACTTGAAAATTGAAGCTGAATTTGAAAAGCAGTTGAAATTCCTTCCGGATATTCCTGCTATTCCCATATTTACGCCCCCGATTCCTCCAGTACCGCCCATCAAAATCGGTGAGGTGAATATTCATGTCACCCCCTTGTTTGTGAAGGTTGGAGGAGAAGCTGATATCTCATATAATTTCAAGCTGCAGAAAATCTTTGATGTTGAGGTAGAGCACAAATCCACGGGAACAAATTGCGTCGACATGACGAAGAAGGAAAACGGCGGCTACGAAGACAAGTCTGGTCTGTACCCCGAAGGCTTCTCGTTTGGTGAATCAGACCTGGGTGATGATATCGACCATATCGGCTCCGTGTATGTATGGCTTGCATGGAATCCCTCAGTGGGCGTCTCACTCTTTACCGAGAAAATACTAACAGCTAAAGTCGACTTCAAGGTCGGACCGTGGCTTCAATTCAATTTAGAGAAGACCAAGCAAGAGCCGTCGGATCCATACACTCGCTTCTATCAGAAGTGGTCGCCTACGCACCTGCTCACGAAGGGACATGGCGAGGTTGACTTCGTCGTCGAACTGCTCGGTGATCCCGTTTTCAATGGGGCAGAAATGCTGAAGAAACTAGGAATCATTAAAGACAACGGCTTCGATTTCTGGGAGCACCGTTATGGCATCTTCCCCGGCTTCGGTATGGCATCATTGTCGTCTAATTGGCAGAAGAGCCTCAACCAGCGTGGCGTCGTATCCATCACAACGCCTTACAAGAATCCCAATCATGGTGAAATCAAATACGACAAGCTTGACAGAACCCTCCTCAGTGCCGATCTTGGTTTGGGGGTCTATAAGAAGAATGATGACGGAACACAGGAAGAGGTGGCCACCTCGTTCTCTCCCAAGAAAACGAAAGGATGGTTCAATAAGGATGAGGGAACCTACACGACAGAGTTCAAGAATCTGAAGCGCGGTTACTACACGGTAGCACCCCTTTTCGATGTGCCTTTCTTCGAACCCATTCGTGCTCTTCCTGAGAGCGCTATTACTATTCCCCCGACGGTTGTTACCGAAGAGGTCACCGAAGTAGGCCAGCACCATTGCTTTATGAACGGCCATGCGATAGGCTTGAAAGCATTCACTGTTGGAGATTATGAGGGTAAGCTGGGATGGATTATCAGGAAAGCAGCAGATAATGGAACCTCAGTCGGTGACCTTACCATAGCAAATGTCGATTCAATACCCACCCTCACGATTAGCCAGGCGAAATGTGAAACCGTGAATGGTGAGGACAAGCTGAGTTTCGGTAAGGAACACTCGTCATCGCAAAGCATGTTAAAATTGACGCGATGCAACTTGCTTCGTCCTGGCACCACCTATATCTATCGTGCCTGGGCTACCTATCCCACCGGATCGTCATCCGAGGAGGTCATCTATGGCGACATCAAGGAGTTCACCACTGACCTTTCCGACGATGACCCCAAATGTGTGACTGACCTCGGACTCAGCGTCGACTGGGCGTGCTGGAACGTCGGTGCTGTCAAGGAATATCAATATGGCAACTACTATGCCTGGGGTGAGAAAGAGACGAAGAAAGAATATACTGCCGCCAACTACAAGCTGCCTGCTAAGCATAACTTTGCCGGCGACCCCGACTATGATGTGGCTTTGACTTGGAACAACAAGGCTAACAGCGGGTGGCGTATGCCCACCAAGGCTGAGATAAAAGAACTCATCGACAACTGCGATATGGAGTGGGTCACCGTCCACAAGGTGCAGGGTATGAAGTTCACCAGCAGGAAGAACGGCAACAGTATCTTCTTCCCAGCTGCCGGCAACAAATATGGCAAGAAGATTTACAGCCAAGGCATTGGTGGCTGCTACTGGAGTGCCGACCTCGACCCCGAGTCGCTTATGGATGAGATTCAGAACGCCATAACTCCTTCTATAGAACAGGAAGAAGAAGAGGAAGAGGGCAAGATAGGAATAGGCGAGGGCGATGCCAAGGAACTCACAGTCGAAGAAAGGGCCGATGCCTGGCGACTCCACTTCAACAATGTCGAGGAAGAGGGCAAGGCCCCCCACAACGAGGCCGGACGTTGTTACTACGGACGCACCGTACGTCCTGTGAAGGAAAAGAAGTAGCACTCCCTTAAATTTCGTTCTGCTATGATGAGACAGATTCTCTTTTCTACCGTCCTGCTTGGCATCCTGCCACTGACGGCCTGCTCGGTAACCACAACGTCGGCAGGCAGTTCGGCCACAACCTCGTCCACATCCGTCGTCACCACGGTTGCCGCTGGCGACTCCCTGCCAAACAGTCTCTGTGTCACTTTGCGTATGCGCGACAACACACAGCAGCTCGTCTATTTGCGCACCCACCCCGCAGTGAGGCCCCAGCCAAGGAACACGGTCGTGTCAGCACAGCTTACCTCCATCACTTATGACAGCAACGATATTGTGCGCTATCAGTCAGGCAAGGCACTGACTGCCGGCACCTCGACCGCCGGCTTGCCCGAAGCTGCCAAGAGAGCCGGCTTTGCAGGTGAGTATATCCTCTTCTTCGGATTGCCGGACGGCAGTCACATCACCATTGTGACTGACTCCGGCCTGCAGTGGCGGGATCAGGATATAGAGGGAGATACCTATGCACTTGCCTTGTCGGAACTGCCTCGCGGTAAATACATAGTATCGCTCAACGCTACCACATTCCGTGTTGAACTGAAGTAAGAGACGAAGCGTAACTTCGGCCGCCTCGAAGCGTAACTTCGGCCGCCTCGAAGCGTAACTTTGGTGGCCTCGATGCGTAACTTCGGCCGCCTCGAAGCGTAACCTTTGTGGCCTCGAAGCGTAACTTCTTGTTTTATTAGCCGTTGCGCTGGTAGCAGAGATAGTATTTCCTGACTTTCTTCGAGAGCAGCTCGACATTCAGAATCTCTGAGGCCTCGGTGATGCGGCGCACGGTGCCGTCTTTGTAGAGGATGTCAATGGAATCGTCGTCGACGGAGTACATGTCTTTCTGAATGGTGGAAAGATTCATCATGTAGTGCGCCTGCTCCAGTGGTATTCCCATTCGCTGGGCTATATCGGCCTGTAGCTGGCTGATGCGTTCAGGTGGGATAGGCTCTTCGTGCACTTCCACTTTGAAGATGTTGCGGTCAAGCATGTCGGCCGCCAGGGTCGAGAGCACCTTGTCGTCAGAGTGGCGCCAAGCCTTCATGGCGCTCCAGATGTCGCTGTCGTCAAGCTCTTCGTACTTTTGCAGGGCTTCGGGATGTGCACTGAACCAGGCCTCGTCTACGTCGTTCTCTATGAAATAGCGCAGAGCCGGCGATGCGAACGGCATCCTTCGCGCATCGTTGTCGGTCTTGCTCAGTCGTGCCAGTTCTTTGGCCCGCATCAGCATGTTCACCAGCACCTTCTCGTAGGCAACAGCCGTTTTGTGCAGATACACCTGCCAGTACATGAGGCGGCGGGTGGTGAGGTAGTTCTCAAGCGAGTAGATGCCTTTCTGTTCCACCACCAGCCGGTCGTCCACCACGTTGAGCATCTTGATAATACGTGCCGAGCCTATGTTCCCCTCGGTGACACCCGTGAAGAACGAGTCGCGGCGCAGGTAGTCGAGCCGGTCCATGTCGAGCTGGCTTGATATGAGCTGGTGGAGGAAACGCTTGGGGTAGTGGTCGCGGAAGATGGATATGGCCAGGTTGAGCTGTCCCCCCAGGTCGCGGTTTATCTGCTCCATCATCATCAGCGATATGTCCTCGTGCGTGATGCCGTGGATGAGGGTGTTTTCAAGCACATGCGAGAAAGGGCCGTGGCCAATGTCGTGCATCAGTATGGCGGCCTGCACCGCTTCAGCCTCTGAGTCGAAGATGAAAAGTCCCTTCTGTTGCAGCGAGATGATGGCCTCGCTCATCAGGTGGAACGCACCGAGCGAGTGCTGGAAGCGCGTGTGGCGTGCTCCAGGGTAGACCACGGACGCGAGCCCGAGCTGGTTGATGCGGCCCAGGCGTTGGAAAAGGGGATGCCTTACGATGTCGTAAAGCAGTCCCCGTGGAATTTTGATGAACCCAAATACTGGGTCGTTGATAATCTTAGCGTCGTCCAATTGATAGTGGTGAAAGCCTCCCCGGTCTCCCCAAGGCGGGAAGCGCCAAGGGGTGGAGTAGGGAGGTAGGGGTTAAAGGTGGAGGGTTATAGCCGTGGCGGTTTACTGTATTTCCCAGCCTACGGCAGAAGCGCCGAGTACGGCTGCCGAAGCACCATCGAGCCCGCTGACGAGGAACTGTGCCTTGCCCTGGAATATTTTCATCACGTGGGCGTTGTAGGCATCGCGGATGGGCTTCATAATCAGTTCACCAGCTTTCACCATGCCACCGAAGAAGATAAATGCCTCCGGCGATGAGAAGGCGGCGAAGTCGGCGCAGGCTTCACCCAGCATCTTGCCTGTGAACTGGTAAATCTCGTTGGCCAGTGCATCGCCCTTTCCTGCAGCTATCGAGACGTCGAGCGACGTAATGTCCTCGGGGTTCATCTCGCGCAGAATTGACTCGCGTGTGGTCGTTGCCAGCAGTTCGCGGGCCGTGCGTGCCACGCCCGTTGCCGAGCAGTAGGCCTCGAGGCAGCCCTTGCGGCCGCATCCACACAGGCGCCCTTCCTCGCCCCGCACCATCGTGACGTGTCCCAGTTCGCCGGCAAAGCCGTCATGGCCGTAGAGCAGCTGTCCGTTCACCACGATTCCCGAGCCAACGCCCGTTCCCAGCGTGATGACGATGAAGTTCTTCATGCCGCGTGCCACGCCGTAGACCATCTCACCCAGGGCGGCGGCATTGGCATCGTTGGTCATGGCCACGGGAATGTTGCCCAGGCGCTCGCTGAACATCTTTGCCAGGGGCACCTGACAGTCGTGGGCCCAGGGCAGGTTGGGGGCGAACTCGATGACGCCCGTATAGTAGTTGGCATTAGGAGCACCGATGCCCATGGCCTTGATTTTCTCCAGTCCACCCACCTGCTCGATGATGGGTTGCAGGGCTTCCACCGAGGCGTTGACATAAGCCTCGGCCGTCTGGAATCCACCAGTCTTGATGGCTGTCGTGGCTTTTATCTCGCCGCGAGCATCGACGATACCGAAAACTGAGTTGGTGCCTCCTAAGTCCAAGCCAATGACGTATGGCTTCATAGCTGTCTGTGTGTTCATAATAATTAGTTGTTTGTGGGTAAATTGTTATTGATTGTCGTTTCTTTTCATCGTTCTGCAAAGTTACACGTTATTTTCAAATCTTGCCCCTCAGTCATCGCCCCCTTCCCCTTTTTTACGCTTATTTAACACATACTGCAAAAAAACTCATCCCAGATTCTGCCCCTCTCAAATCTTTTTTGTAATTTTGCACTCTGTATGCCGTTTTTTGATAATATATTAGACTTCGTGTTCAAGGGAATGCTCATTGGCATGATTGCCTCGGCGCCTATGGGGCCGGTGGGCATCCTCTGTGTCCAGCGCACACTGAACAAAGGGCGGTGGTTTGGCTTCGTCACGGGCATCGGTGCCTCTGCCAGCGATATGATTTATGCAGGAATCACGGGGCTGGGCATGAGTCTGGTGGTTGACTTTGTCAACGAGCCTGCCACACGCTTCTACCTTCAGATAGCGGGCAGTCTGATGCTCCTGGGCTTCGGGCTCTACACCTATCGCACCGACCCCACGCGCAATATGCGCAAGTCGGGCAGCAAGAAAGGCACGCTGATGCACAACGGGCTGACTGCTTTCTTCGTCACACTGAGCAACCCCCTCATCATTTTCCTGTTCGTGGCCCTTTTCGCCCAGTTCGCGTTTGCACCCACAAACGCCTTCGACTGTCTGGTGAGCTTCCTCAGCATTGGCGGTGGAGCATTGCTGTGGTGGTATGGGCTGACGTGGCTCGTCGACAAGGTGCGCACGAAGTTTACCAACAACGGCATCCGCATCATCAATCAGATTATAGGTGCCGTGGTGATACTGGTCAGCGTCATCATCCTGCTTGGCACCATCACCAATCTGTTCAGAATCTTCTAACTCTCATCCCTCACCACCCATCCCTCACCTCTTAACAAGATGTTTATTTCTCAGCAACTCAGGAAAGACAACATTGCCGAATACCTGCTCTACATGTGGCAGGTGGAGGACACTATCAGGGCCTTTGGCTGCTCCCTTCCTCGCATACGCCGTGAATATGTGGCGCGGTTCGACTATACCGACGAGCAAAAAGACGAACTCACCGACTGGTATGGCAATCTGATTAAGATGATGAACGAAGAGGGCTGCCGCGACGAAGGCCACCTCCAGATAAACAAGGTGACGCTTCAGCTGCTCACAGAGCTGCACCTGCAGTTGCTGGCATCGCCCAAGTTCCCATTCTACAGTGCCGCCTACTACAAGGTTCTGCCCTTCATTGTGGAGCTGCGCAGCAAGGGCGCCCGCAAGGACGAAGGCGAGATAGAGACCTGTCTGAACCTGCTCTACGGCGTGATGATGCTGCGCCTGCAGAAGAAGGAGATAACCCCCAATACGCAACATGCCGTGAAGGACGTGACAACCCTTGTCGGTATGCTGAGCGACTACTACAAGAAAGACCGGGAAGAAGGCCTTTTCACCAACGAAGAAATTAATGATTAAATACAATGAACATACTGATTACCGGCTGTAATGGTCAATTGGGAAACGAGATGCAGTTGCTCGAGGCAGAGAATCCTCAGCATACCTATTTCAATACAGACGTACAGGAACTCGACATTACCGACCGCGATGCCGTGCTGCGCTTCGTGGCCGACAACCAGATTGACGGCATCGTGAACTGCGCTGCCTACACCGCAGTAGACAAGGCCGAGGACAACCAGCAGCTGTGCGACCTGCTGAACCGTATGGCACCAGGCTATCTGGCTGAGGCCGCCGAGAGCCGTGGCGGATGGATGATACAGGTCTCCACCGACTACGTGTTCGATGGCACCAATCACCGCCCATATATCGAGACCGACCCCGTATGCCCCAACAGCACCTACGGGCGCACCAAGCTGGCTGGCGAAGAAGAGGTGCAGAAGGCCTGCCGCCGCTCCATGATTATCCGCACCGCATGGCTTTATAGCACCTTCGGCAACAACTTCGTGAAGACCATGATACGCTTGGGACGCGAGAAGGCAGAGCTGGGCGTCATATTCGACCAGATAGGCACACCGACTTATGCCCGCGACCTGGCTGCCGCCATCTTTGCAGCCATTGGCAAGGGCATCGTGCCAGGCATCTACCATTTCTCCAACGAGGGCGTCATCTCATGGTACGATTTCACCAAGGCCATCCATCGCCTTGCAGGCATCACAACCTGCAATGTCCGACCCCTCCACACATCGGAATATCCTACGCCTGCCGCCAGACCACACTATAGTGTGCTCGACAAGACCAAGATCAAGCAGACCTACGACCTCACCATCCCCTATTGGGAGCAGTCGTTGGCCCAGTGCGTAGCCCTACTTTTGAAGGCTGAATAGAAGGGTGCTCTGGCAACTCCAGTCCCCTCTCCCCCCTGAATCTTTGTTCGATTAGTCCGAAGCCCCTTGAACTCACAGTTCAAGGGGCTTCGGACTGTGAGTTCAAACGGCGTTGGACTGCGAGTCCGAGGCCTTCGGACTGGCAGTCCGACGGCTCTAAACTGCGAGTCCGAAGGCTTCGGACTGAAAATCAGGTATTGTCACGTCGTTTTCCAAGTGGAAAATGACACAAAATAATGCTAAATATTTGGATGTCTCAGGTAAAATCATTACCTTTGCAAAAGAATATTTACTAATCAACAAACAAAAAAGCATTATGGAAAGAACATGGAGATGGTTTGGCAAGAAGGACAAAATCACCCTTGCCCAACTGAGACAAATCGGCGTTGAGGGCATTGTCACCGCCTTGCACGACGTGCCCCTTGGCCAGGTGTGGACGCGCGAGAAGATTCGCGATCTGCGCGAGTATATCGAGAGCTACGGCATGCGTTGGAGCGTGGTGGAGAGCCTGCCCGTAGTGGAGACGATTAAGTATGGTGGCCCTGACCGCGACCAGCAGATTGAGGTGTACAAGGAGAGCCTGCGCAACCTGTCGGCCGAAGGCATCCACTGCATTTGCTATAATTTCATGCCCGTGCTCGACTGGGCTCGCACCGACCTGTTCCACGATAATCCCAACGGTGCTACGAACCTTTATTTCAACTACGCCGAGTTTGCCTATTTCGACATTTATATCCTGAAGCGCGAGGACGCGCGCGAGGAGTGGGCTGCCTTCAAGTTCCCCGAGGGATGGGGCGAAGGCCGCAATGTGCTGGCCGAGTGCGACGAGCTGGCCAAGACGATGACCCCCGAGAAGGATCACAAGCTGGTTGAGAACATCGTCATCAAGACTCAGGGCTTTGTCAGCGGCAACTTCAGCGAGAACGACGAGGCTCCCATACAGAAATTCCGCGAGTTTCTTGAGCTATATAAAGGTATAGACAAGAAACAGCTGCGTGAGAACATGAAATACTTCCTCGAGGCCATTATGCCCACCTGCGAGGAGTGCGGCATGAACATGTGTGTACACCCCGACGACCCGCCAATTGAGATACTGGGACTGCCGCGCATCGTGCGCACAGAAGACGACATCCAGTGGTTCCTCGATGCCGTGCCCAACAAGCACAACGGTCTGACCTTCTGTGCTGGTTCTCTGAGCGCAGGAGCCTATAACAACGTAGTAGACCTGGCCAAGAAATTCGCATCGCGTACTCATTTCGTGCACCTGCGTTCGTGCCATATCTTCCCCAACGGTAACTTTACCGAGGCTTCGCATCTGGGCGGACGTGCCGACCTGATAGAGCTGTGCCGCATCTTCGAGAAAGAGAATCCCCAACTGCCCATGCGCGTTGACCACGGCATGACCTTCACCGACGAGCCTGGCGGTGTGTTCGACGAGTCGAGCCACGGCCATAACGCAGGCTACACCCTCCTGGGCCGCATGTTCGCCCTCGGACAGGTGCAGGGCATCCTCGCCACCGTCGACCGTGAGCTGGGCATACCCTATAAGCAACCGGGATTCTTCGACTAAGGCCAGGGCACGGCTGTCGCAGTTCATCACGCTCCGTCAGGGCCACGCTCCTGTAAGATTTCTTGCGGTGGCTAAAGCAATACGATGCGCAGGAATATATCACACATGGTATGGTTGTGGTGCACGGCTTCAATAGCAACGTCGTGCTCCATAACCCGCTATGTACCCGATGGAAGCTATTTGCTGAACAGCGTGAAGGTCAAGGTCGACGAACGCTCTGCTGCTTCCGCTCCGCATTCCTCCGACTCCGCCGCTCAGGTAGCCCCCCCCGACTTCCGCCTTCCTGTCTCCGACCTCAAGATGTACGTCCGGCAGCAACCCAATTCGCGGCTCTTCTCGCTGTTCCGTCTGCCGTTGGCCACATGGTCGCTGGCCGGACCCGACAACTCACGATGGCTGAACCGTACGCTGCACTCACTGGGCGAGCCCCCAGTGATTCTTGACACGCTGAAGACGCTGCAGACCCAGGCCGACCTTCAGCAGCAGCTACGCAACGTGGGCTTCCTTCAGGGCAACGTCAGGGTGGAAACCCATCGCAAGGGGCGCAAGGCTGACGTGACCTACTGGCTGCAGCCAGGGGCGGCCTACACGGTGCGACATTTGCACTATGCCATTGACGACCCGCAGATAGCGCAGCGACTGGCTGCTACCGACAGCACGCAGCGACTGCTGTACGAGGGCATGAGGTTCGACGTGTCGAGCCTTGAGGCCGAGCGAAAGCGTATCACCACGCTCCTGACGAACGACGGCTTCTTTCGTTTCCACAAGGAATACATCACGTTTCTGGCCGATACGATACCAGGAACGCAGGACATCGACCTGACGCTGCGCCTGGGGCTCTTCCAGCGCCGCAACCAGCCCGACACCCTGCACACCCGCTACTACATGAACCGCATAGATTATGCCAGTGGCGACCCTGCCGACCCGCAGATACACCTGCGCCACAGGGTGCTGGAGGAGTGTACGCATCTGGCCGAGGGGCAGCCCTATAGTGCAGCCCTGCTGAGAAACACGTATAACCACTTCGGACGGATGCAGGCCGTGCGCTATACGAACATCACCTTCACCGAACCCAACGCCATATCTGCCGACTCGGCATTGCTCGACTGTCACATACAGCTGCAGAGCCACAAGCCGTCGACTCTGTCGTTTCAGCCCGAGGGCACCAACACCGCAGGCGACCTGGGAGCTGCCGCATCGCTGACCTATCAGAACCGCAACCTCTTCAGGGGGAGCGAGGTGATGAGTCTGAAGGTGCGCGGAGCCTACGAAGCCATCCGCGGACTGGAGGGCTACTCGAACCAGGACTTCATGGAGTATTCCGCCGAGGCACGACTACAGTTCCCCCGCTTCATCATGCCGTTCGTGGGCCACAAGCAGCAGCAGATGGCCAATGCCACCAGCGAGCTGTCGCTGCTCTACGACCTGCAGAACCGCCCTGAGTTCCACCGCAGGGTGCTATCGGCCGCGTGGCGCTACCGTTGGCACTCGGCGCAGCGCCACGAGAACTACCAGTTCGACCTGCTCGACCTGGACTATGTGTTCATGCCGTGGATCTCGGCAACGTTCAAGAAGGACTATCTCGACAGTGAGACCACCCGCAATGCCATCCTTCGCTATAACTACGAAGACCTGTTCATTGCGAAGATAGGCTTCGGCTATGCTTACAACCATAACGGCGTGGCCCTGAAGACGAACTTCGAGACATCGGGAAACCTGCTCGCCATGGGGGCGCGGCTGTTCAAGGCCGATAAGGATGACCTGGGGCACTACCGCCTGTTCAATATCGCTTTTGCACAATACGTGAAGGGCGACATCGACATCACGCGCTCCCTCCGCATAGACCAGAACAACCAGATAGTGCTCCATGCTGCCGTTGGCATAGCTTATCCCTATGGCAACTCCAACGTGCTGCCCTTCGAGAAACGCTATTTCGCCGGCGGCGCCAACAGCGTGCGCGGCTGGAGCGTGCGGTCGCTGGGCCCCGGACGCTACAAGGAACGCGACGGACGCATCAACTTCATCAATCAGACGGGCGACATGAAACTCGACCTCAATGCCGAATACCGCACACTCCTGTTCTGGAAACTCAGTGGCGCACTATTCATCGACGCCGGCAACGTGTGGACGCTGCGCGACTATCCCGGACAGCCCGGGGGGAAGTTCACCTTCAGCGACTTCCCTTCGCAGATAGCAGTAGGCTACGGCGCTGGCGTGAGAATGAACTTCGGCTATTTCATCCTACGCTTCGACCTGGGCATGAAAGCCGTCAATCCCGCTTACGCCGAGGACGACGAAGAGCACTATCCCATTCTTCACCCCCGTTTCAGTCGCGACTACGCTTTCCACTTCGCCGTGGGAATGCCGTTCTGACCGGGACAACAAAACCCTCAGGGGTCATAACCTCAATATTCACGCTTTAATCTTCAAACCTCATAATAGATGTTGCGTTTTATCTCATTTGGAAGTGGTAGCAGCGGCAATTGCTACGTTCTCTACACCGACACCGACGGCATTATGATTGATGCCGGGGTGGGAGTGCGCAGCCTGAAGAAGCACCTCCGCGACTACGGACTGAGCTTCAGCCGCATACACAGCATACTCATTACCCACGACCACGCCGACCACATCAAGAGCGTGGGCAGCATCAGCCACGACTATCATCTGCCTGTCTATGCCACACAGGACGTTCACGACGGCATCGACCGCAACTACTGCGTGTCGCGCAAGGTGGCATTCGAACTGCGGTGCACGGTGCAACCCGACGTGCCCGTGCAGATAGGCGAATTCCTGGTGACGCCATTCTCCGTGCCTCACGACAGCAGCGACAACGTGGGCTATCAAATCGAGGTGGGCGACGAACATTTCTGCATCGTTACCGATGTGGGCCACGTCACACCCGTCATAGCAGAGCATATCCGCCGGGCCGACCATCTGGTCATTGAAGCCAACCACGATGTGGAGATGCTCATGCAGGGCCCCTATCCCCAGCATCTGAAGGAGCGGATCAGCAGCGGCTCGGGCCATCTGAACAACACCGCCTGTGCACATGCCATCGCCCAGAACATGGGGTCGAACCTGCGCCATGTGTGGCTCTGCCATCTCTCCGAAGAAAACAACCACCCCGAGCTGGCCCGCAAGACGGTCGAGGCCATCCTCCGCAGCTATGGCATCGTGGCAGGCCACGACTTCCAGTTCGAGGTGCTGAAACGAACCATGCCTACCGGCGTATTTGATTTAAGCCTATGATATTCTATTTCTCAGGAACAGGAAACACCCGCTGGGCCGCCCAGCAGCTGGCCGCTGTCACCGGCGAGCGTCTGCTCTTCATTCCCGACGAGCTGAAAGGGCAGAGCACGCCCGACGAACTAGAGCAGAGCACGTCCGACGAGCTGAAAGGGCAGAGCACGTATACGCTGGAAGCCGACGAGCGAATAGGCTTCTGCTTCCCCGTCCACGGCTGGCAGCCGCCCGCCATTGTGCGCCGCTTCATCCGCCGCCTTACTATCAAGAATCCACAGGGCCACTACTGCTATGCCCTTGTCACCTGTGGCGACAGTATCGGCCGCACTATGGAGATGCTGAATGCCGACCTGGCCACCCGGGGACTGCACGCCCAGAGCCTCTTCTCGCTCGTCATGCCCGAGAGCTACGTCTGTCTGCCGTTCATGTTCACCGACAGCCCCGAGCGTGAGCAGTCGAAACTCTCTGAAGCTGACCGCCAGCTGTCGCAGATAGCCGAGCAAGTGAGAAACAGGGTAGGGGGGCTGACTGAGACGAAGCGCGGCCTCACCCCTTGGCTCTTCACTCACGTCATTGGTGCCTATTTCAACGGCCACATGGTGCACGACCGGAAGTTCACCGTCGATTCCGACGTCTGCATCCACTGCGGCCGCTGCCAGCAGGTTTGTCCCACTGGCGATGTCCGCCTGAACGCTGACGGGGTGCCCACGTGGCAACACGACGGCACCTGCACCTCCTGTCTCGCTTGCTATCACTATTGTCCGAAACATGCCATCCACCGCGGACAGATTACCCGTAAGCGCGGGCAATACTACTTCGGTCACCCCTAACAACCCTCCATCCTCCACCACCCATGAAACTCAAGTTCTCCATACACTATCGAACCGAGTGGGGCCAGCAAGTAGTGTTGGCGCTCAGCTATCACCACACCGATGGCACCACACGCACATCGCGCTTGCCCATGACGACTCAGGACGGCGAGCTCTGGGCTGCAGAGACGGCGGCTGTCGAGTCACGACGCAGTCCCATCCGGGCCTTCACTTACGTCTATCTCATTGAGGATGCTGACGGCCACGAGTTGCGCCGAGAATGGGACATGGTGCCACGTACCTACGAGCTTGACGCCACGAAGACCTATACCCTCGACGACCAATGGCACGACATCCCCCTGCCTTATCATCTCTACTCCAGTGCCTACGCTGTTACCACCGGACTCATGCGAGACCCTGAGACAGACCGCCAGCCCTATGGCCAGGCCTTCTTCCGCAAGACGCTACTCTTCCGCGTGTCCGCGCCGCAGCTGTCCGCCGGCCAGCAGCTTGCCATCCTGGGCAGCCATCCCGTTCTGGGCGCCTGGAGCGAGGCTCGTTATCAGCTCATGGAGCATATCGGGCAATGCGAATGGATGCTTTCTATCAATGCCGATGCCGTGCAGTTGCCGCTGGAGTACAAGTATGTGGTCATCGACAGTCAGAAGCGAGAGCTTGTGAAGTGGGAGGAAGGCAACAACCGCTTTGTCGACGGCACCATTGCCGACGGCGAGGTGCGCGTGCTCACGGGCGATGCCCTGCGCCTCTCTGAGAAACCGTGGAGAGCTGCCGGCGTCAGCCTGCCCGTGTTTGCCCTGCGTAGCGAGACCTCTTGTGGAGTGGGCGACTTTGGCGACCTTTACAGCTTCGTCGACTGGGTGTCGGCAGTCGGCATGGAAGTCATCCAGCTGCTGCCCCTCAACGATACCACCGTCACCAGCCAGTGGGGCGACAGCTATCCCTACAACATCGTGTCCGCCTTCGCCCTCCATCCCCATTACCTCGATTTGCGACAGCTGGGGACGTTGAAGGACAAACACTACATGACCTCCTTCAAGCGTCAGCAAAGCGAGCTGAACGCCCTCGCCTATAGCGACTATGAGGCAGTGGAGCGTGTGAAGTCGAGCTACGTGGCGAAGTACTTCGAGGAGCAGGGGGCTGCTCTCGTCACTCGCCCCGATTTCCTGCAGTGGGAAGAGCAGAACCGCTTCTGGCTCGACGAGCTCGACGCCTTTTATGCCACCCACCATCCACAGCCCTCCGCCCTCACCCATTTCGTCCAGTATCACCTTCACCTGCAGTTGAAGCGAGCCGCCGACTATGCCCGCTCAAAAGGCATCGTGCTGAAAGGCGACCTCCCCATCGGCGTGAACCGTCAGAGTGCAGAGACGCTGGCACACCCCGATTACTTCAATCTTGACGGACAGGCCGGCGCACCCCCCGATGCCACGTCGCACCAGGGACAGAACTGGGGATTCCCCACCATCCATCTCTCCGCCCCTGCCGTTGACCGTTGGATGGCCCTGCGGATGAAGCACATGGAACAGTATTTCGATGCCATCCGTATAGACCACGTACTGGGCTATTTCCGCATCTGGGAGATTCCGGCCGACCAGCTCTTTGCCAACATGGGCCACTACGAGCCCGCCCTGCCCCTCACCCCTGGCGAGATAGGGCACTTCGGTCTCAGCTTCCGTCGCGATTTCCTTACCCGCCCCTTCATCAACGACCGTGTCATTGACCGCCTCTTCGGTATCCATGCACAATATGTACGCGACACGTTCCTCGAGAAGAAGGCCTACGGGCTGTACGACCTGAAGGCAGAAGTGGCTACCCAGCGCCGCATCTACGAACTGTTCCACGAGCGGAACGACGAGAACAGCCAGTGGATACGCGACGGACTCTACCGTCTCGTGGCCAATGTCCTGCTGTTGGAAGACACCCACCAGCCCGACATGTATCATCCGCGCATCCAGGCGTGGCAGGAACCCGTCTTCGAGGCTCTCTCCACCGAAGAGCGCGATGCCTACATGCGCCTCTACAACAACTATTTCTTCCAGCGCCACTCCATGTTCTGGGGCAAGACAGGCTACGACCGTCTCTCATCGCTGTTGCGCCACACCCACATGCTCGTGTGTGCCGAAGACCTCGGCATGACGGCCGACTGCGTGGCGCCCGTGCTCGACAGCCTCCGCATCCTCACCCTCGAGGTTCAGCAGACCCCCAAACAGACAGGCGTCGAGTTCACCCACCTCGATGGCAACCCCGTGCGCAGCGTCGCCACTATCACCACTCACGACATGGCCCCCCTGCGTCTCTGGTGGCAGGAGAATCCGGCTCTCGCCCAGCACTTTTGGACGACGATGCTCCAAAAGCAGGGACGTGCTCCCGAGCAGCTGCCTGCCCATGTGGCCGAAGAGATTGTAGCCCGCCACCTCTACTGTCCCTCCATGCTGTGCATCCTGTCGCTGCAAGACTGGCTGGCCATCGACTCCAGCCTTCGCTCGAACAAGCTCCGCGAAGAGCGCATCAACGATCCCCGCGACCCCTACAACCGTTGGCAGTGGCGTATGCACCTCAGCATTGGCGACCTTCTCAAGGCCGACCGCTTCATTCAGAAGCTGCAGACCATGGTTGTCCGCAGCCGCCGTTCGGCAAACGGTTAAGCTGTCATGGTGGCGGGACGCCAAGCCTTTCCCCCAGTCAGTATTCTTCCTGTCTTGCTGCCGTTGCCTGTTAGTGACAATAATGTACCTCGCAAGACAGGAGCGGATTGTGAATTTTCTTTACATGGATATTGTCGCAAAAAAGGAAGCACTGCTTTGAGAGCCGAAAAGTACCGCTTTTTGACCCTCAAAGCGGTGCTTTTTGCTACTCAAAGCTGTCCTTCTCCAAAAACCTTGTTATTGGGCTCTTTTTGCAAATTAGAATTTTCCTTACGTTCTTCCCCCCCATCAGACTGTTTGGTTGATTAGCGAACAGCAATAAAAGAAACCGATGACCAGCCACAAGCATAGAGGAAAAGCTGCTCAACAGCTATTTGGTTAGGCGCGAACCCTCCATTTTCTTCGGGCACAGGGCTTCCAGCTGACACTTTTGGCAGTGGGGGGCGCGAGAGGTGCAGACATACCGGCCATGGAGCAGCAGCCAGTGGTGGGCGCGTGGCAGGTCGCCGGCGGGGATGTGACGCATCAGCTCCCTCTCGACCTTCAGGGGCGTGTTGGCCGATGACGACACCAGCCCCATGCGATGGCTTACACGATAGACATGCGTATCAACAGCCATGGCATTGCGTCCGAAGGCAACGGCCTGCATCACGTTGGCCGTCTTGCGTCCCACGCCAGGCAGCGCCAGCAGCTGGTTCATGTCGCAGGGCACCTCGCCGTGGTGTTCCTCCATGAGCTTTCGTGCCAGTTGCACCAGATGAAGCGCCTTCGAGTTGGGATAGCTCACGCTCTTCACGTATTCCAGCACGTCGTCGGGCTCGGCCTCAGCCATTGTGCGGGCATCGGGGAAGCGGCGGAACAACTCGGGGGTCACCATGTTCACGCGCTTGTCGGTGCATTGGGCACTCAAGACCACGGCCACCAGCAGTTGGAAAACACTTGCAAACTCAAGCTCGGTGGTAACCTCGGGCATCTGTTCGCGGAAAAACTGTAATATCAGGCGTATTCTATCTTCTTTTCTCATACTGCGTGCAAAGATACAAAATAAATAAGAAAGAAAGCCATGTAATTCCAAATTATTTCGTAACTTTGCGCCCACAATAATGAAGATGAAACTAACTAACAATAAATCAATACTACCTATGCGACGAATTATTCTGATGACAGCCTGTCTGCTGGCGACAACGCTACAGGCGGCTCCAAAGGGCAGGACGCCTATGTGGAAAGACCCGCAAGTGAACCAGGTGAACCGCGAACAGCGCCGTGCCAACTTCTTTGCCTTCGAGAACGCTGACCTTGCCTCGATGGGCGACAAGACCAAGTCGGGGCGTTACCTCTCTATGGAGGGCAAGTGGCGCTTTAACTTCGTGAAGGATCACAATCTGGCTCCCACCGATTTCTTCTTGCTGAAATACGACGACAGCAGCTGGACGGACTTCCCCGTGCCCGGACTGTTCGAGATAGAAGGCTATGGCGACAAGATATACAAGAACATCGGCTATGCGTGGAGCACCACGTTCGACACCAATCCCCCGTTCATCGGCGAGACGAACAACTACACGGGCTCCTATCGCCGCACCTTCACACTTCCCGCCGACTGGAGCGGACAGGAGGTGTACTTCCATGTGGGGTCGGCCACAAGCAACCTCGCGGTATGGGTGAACGGCAAGTTCGTTGGTTACAGCGAGGACTCGAAGGTGGCTGCCGAGTTCAACATCACGAAATACGTGAAGAAAGGCGAGAACCTCATCGCCATGCAGGTGATGCGCTGGTGCGACGGCTCGTATCTGGAGGATCAAGACTTCTGGCGTTTTACCGGCATTGCCCGCGAGGTGTATCTCTATGCCCGACCGAAGGCACACATCCAGGATGTCGTCGTGACGCAGGACTGGGACGTGGCCTCCAAGCGCGGACGGCTGAAGGTGGACGTGAAGGCGACCAGTAATGCCGCCGTCACGATGAAGATGATATTCCCCGACGGCAAGGTGGGTGACGACTTCGGAGTGAACGAAGAGATAGTGCTGAACGATGTGAAGCCCTGGTCGGCAGAGCAGCCACAGCTCTATACCCTCCTCATCACTGCCAGTAAGGGCGGGAAGGTGGAAGAGGTCATCCGCCAGCGTGTAGGCTTCCGCCATGTCGAGATAAAAGGCGGACAGCTGCTCGTGAACGGTCAGCCTGTGCTGATAAAGGGCGTCGACCGCCACGAGCTCGATCCCGATGGCGGCTATGTGGTCAGCGTAGACCGCATGGTGGAGGACATCAAGATTATGAAGCAACTGAACGTCAATGCCGTGCGCACCAGCCACTATCCCGACGACCCCCGTTGGTATGACCTGTGCGACGAGTATGGCATCTATGTCACTGCCGAGGCTAACATCGAGAGCCACGGCATGGGCTACGGCGAGCGTACACTGGCCAAGCGCGACGACTTCCAGCAGATGCATCTGGAGCGCGAGCAGGGTAATGTGCTGACGCTGAGAAACCATCCCAGCATCATCGTCTGGTCGCTGGGCAACGAGGCAGGATATGGCCCTAACTTCGAGAAAGGCTACGACTGGGTGAAGGCCACCGACAGCACACGTCCGGTGCAGTACGAGCAGGCCGGCGACTGGGGTAAGACCGACATCTTCTGTCCTATGTATGCCGACTACAACCACTGCGAACGCTACTCGAAGGGCGACAACCCGCGCCCCCTCATTCAGTGCGAATATGCCCACGCCATGGGCAACTCCATGGGCGGATTCAAGGAGTACTGGGACTTGGTGCGCAAGTACCCGAAGTATCAGGGTGGCTACATCTGGGACTTCGTCGACCAGGGCCTGCGCGACAAGAGCCCCATCACGGGCCGCGAGATTTTTACCTATGGCGGCGACTATGGCCGTTATCCCGCCAGCGATTATAACTTCAACTGCAACGGCGTCATAGCTCCCGACCGCCGCCTGAACCCTCATGCCTATGAGGTGGGCTACTACTACCAGAACGTGTGGGTGAAGGACGTCGACCTGAAGCAGGGACAGTTTGAAGTCTACAACGAGAACTTCTTCAAGACCCTCGACGACCTGGAACTCCAGTGGTTCGTGGGCGGCGTCTCAGGTAAGGCTCACCACGAGAGCGACGCCCGTCCAGAGGGCATGACCTTCGGACACGGCGGCACCATCGACATCAGCGGCATACAGCCCCAGCAGCGCAAGATTATCACCGACGAGGCCATGCAGAAGACCATCGCCCGTGTGCTGGGACATCACGGCGACCGCGAGGTGTTCGTCATCTTCCAGTTCAAGTCGAAGAACGGCGCACCACTCGTGGCAAAGGGCCAGGTGATGGCCCGCCAGCAGTTCGCACTCAACAGCTATCAGTGGCCGGAGCTCACTCCACAGTCGGCAGCCACCGCTCCCCAGACCGAAGAGACCAACACCTACGTGAAGCTGTCGGCTGGCGGCACCGCCATCACCATCAACAAGCGCTCGGGCATGATCGACTACCTCGACGTCGACGGGCAGCCCATGCTGGCCGACCGCGAGAGCATGAAGCCCGAGTTCTGGCGCTCGCCCACCGACAACGACTACGGCGCACGTCTGCAGCAGCGCTTTGCCACCTGGAAGAACCCGCAGCTGAAGCTGAAGAGCCTTAAGGTAGACGGTGCCACGGCTGTGGCCGCCATCGACATGCCCGACCAGAAGGCCACGCTCACCCTCACCTACACCCTTACGGCTGAGGGGCAGGTCATCGTGCGCCAACAGATGCAGGCCGACAAGGAGGCCAAGGTCAGCGACATGTTCCGCTACGGCGTGCAACTGCAGATGCCTGTCGCGTTCAACCGCGTGAGCTACTACGGCCGCGGCCCCATCGAGAGCTATGCCGACCGTCAGGACAGTCAGTTCCTCGGCGTCTACGAGAACGACGTGCAGAAGGAATACTTCGAGTATGTCCGTCCGCAGGAGAGCGGCAACCACACTGACGTGCGCTGGTTCCGCGTGCTCAACGCCCAGGGCAAGGGGCTGGAGTTCTGCGCTGCTGCGCCCATTGAGGCCAGCGCATTGCCCTACACCCGCGACCAGCTGGACGACGGCCCCGTGAAGGAGAAAGCCTGGGGACACCACAGCGGCGACCTCGTACCGTCGGGGAAAACCAGCGTCCACATCCAGCAGCGACAGATGGGTCTGGGCTGCGTGAACTCGTGGGGAGCATGGCCCCGACAGGAGTATCGTCTGCCCTACGGCGACTACGACTTCACCTTTGCCATCAATCCTGTGAAGTAGAATGAAGCAGCCCCCTCTGCCATCAATCCCGAGAAATAGAATGAAGCAGACCTTTTTGACGATAGCGGCGCTACTTGTGCCGCTATTCGTCTTTTCACAGCAGCACTTCCACCGTGCCCTGCCTCCCGGCAACTATAGCGGCATCTGCCGCATCGCCGCCGACACCTTCGCCGTGGTAGACGACAAAGCCCCCACCGACGGCTTCTACCTCTTCCGCCTCGTTGCCGACACCCTTCGGGGGCGCATTACGGAGGCCCAAAACCTGGGCTACCGCTCCTCCGGGCAGCCCAACCGCGACATGGAGGGCGTGTGCTACCGTCCCTCTACCCGCACCCTCTTTGTCAGTGGCGAGTCCGACAATGCCGTCTATGAATATACCCTCGACGGCCAGCGTACGGGGCGAAGCCTCGCCATGCCCACCGCATTCCGCCATGCCGCCAAGAACCTCGGCCTCGAGTCGCTCACCTACGACACCTCGTCGCACCGCTTCTTTGTCACCACTGAGCGCCCCCTGCCCGGCGACAGTCTGCTGCGGATTCAGACCTTTGGCGACGACCTGCAGCCCCAGTGTCAGTATCTCTACAAGCCCGATGCCCCTCTCTCCCCCAGCCATCACCATGGCGTGAGCGAGCTCTGTGCCACCGACGACGGCCGCCTCCTTGTGCTTGAGCGCCAGCTGCGAGTGCCACGTCGCGGACTGGGAGCCTCCGCCCGCATAAGCATCTACGTCGTCGAGCCCACCCCGACGGTCTCCTCCTATGGCCCCCTGCTCAGGAAGACCCTCGTGACCCAGTTCACCACACGCCTTACCCTCACCAGTCGCAAGTATGCCAACTACGAAGGCCTCTGCTGCCTCTCCCCTCGTCACCTCCTCCTTGTGGCCGATTCCCAGAACCGCTACCGCCATGTGCTGAACGACTGGTTCCTGCTGCTCACCCCCGGGGAGTATTAACCCCATAGAGCGGCTTTTTGCGGGGCGTGGAACGAATTGTAGAGTGAAAATAGTGGAGAATGGGATTTTTTTTATATCTTTGCCGCATAAAACTCAAAGAATAAGGTTTCAAGAAACGAAGAACGCGTATGGTACTATTTGTAATTCTCGGTGTGATAGCAGCAGTGCTGATAGCTCTGCTGACAGGCTATAACGGCTTGGTGCGGTTGCGCAACAAGGTGAACGAGGCGTTTGCCACGATGGACGTATTGTTGAAGAAACGCTTCGACCTGATACCCAGTCTGGTGGAGGTAGTGAAGGGCTATGCCCGCCATGAGTCGGACGTGCTGCAGGAGGTGACGAGGCTGCGCTCTACGGCCAGTCGCGGAGCCCAGCTGAAGGGCGAGGTGAAGATCAGCGACGCCCTGAAAGGCCTGTTTGTGGTGGCCGAGGCCTATCCCGACCTGAAGGCCAACGGCAACTTCCTGAAACTGCAAGACCAGCTGGTGAGGATGGAAGACGAGATATCGCTGTCGCGCCGCTACTACAACGGCAGCGTCAGGGAGTACAACAACCGCTGTCAGCTGTTTCCCATGAACCTGATTGCCAGTCTCTTCGGCTTCAAGCCCATGCCTATGTTCTCGGTCGACAGCGATGATGAGCGCAGGGCTGTCAACGTAAACATCTAATCTCTGGCATTATGAACAGACACAGACTTCTTCTGCTGCTGGCATTCCTCTTGGTGGCGTGCCTGCCGGCAGGCGCCAACAGGGGTGGCTTCTATTATCGCTACATCAAGATAGAGGCCGTGGTTCACGAGAATAACGTGTGGGACATAAAGGAGACGTTCGACATCGTCTTTGAGGAACGTCGCCATGGCTTCTACCGCTATATCCCCAAGGGCTTCAAGCTGGAGCACAAGGTAGACGGGGAGGAAAGGGAGTTCCGCTATGCCTGCGACATCGACAACATCAAGGTGAAGGGGTGGAAGTACACTATCGAGGACAGCGATGACGACTTCTGCGTCATCCGCATTGGCGATGAAGACCGTGAAGTGAAGGGTAAACAGCGATATGTCATTACCTACACCTATACCTATCCCGACGACCGCCTGCCCGACAAGGACTACCTGTTCCA
>JAILPA010000173.1 GCA_024690505.1 Prevotella sp. | reverse complement strand
TGGAGGAAACCAAGCAACGATACATCAACTGGTGGAACCATCGCGGCTTAGTGCTGAACATGTGGGAACACTTCCAAAAAGGCGTCACACCACATGCCGACGTGCCCATGCCGCCAACACCACGCGACCTCAACCAGAAATGGTTCGACCCTGTGTGGCGAGCCAACTATCTCGACTGGTACGTAGCCCATTCCTGCCTTAAGGCCGACATGCTACCCGTGGCCAACACTCAGCTGGGGCCCGGTTCGCTGGCTGCCATACTGGGCGGCGTGTTCGAAGGTGGCGAGGACACCATCTGGATTCACCCCAACCCACAGTTCACCGACGACATCACCTTCGACCCCAGCCACCGCAACTGGCTGCTGCACAAACAGCTATTGAAAGCCTGCAAGCAAAAGGCACAGGGGCATTACTATATAGGTATGCCCGACTTGATGGAAGGTCTTGACGTGCTGGCTGCCCTGAAGGGTACGGACAACGTGCTGCTCGACACCGTCATGCAACCCGAGGTGCTGGAACGGCAGATGCAACAGATTAACGACATCTACTTCCAAGTCTTCGACGAGCTCTACGACATCATCCGTGAAGGCGATGAAATGGCGTTCTGCTACTTCTCCTGCTGGGCACCGGGCAAGATGACCAAACTGCAGAGCGACATATCCACCATGATTAGCCAAGACGACTATCGCCGTTTCGTACAGCCTTTCATCCGCGAGCAATGCCAGCGAATCCCCTATACGCTCTACCATCTGGACGGCGTAGGAGCCATGCACCACTTGGATGCCCTGCTCGAAATCGACGAACTGAACGCTATCCAGTGGACACCCGGCGTAGGAGAACCGCAGGGCGGCAGTCCCAAGTGGTACGACCTCTACAACAAGATCCTTGCTGCCGGCAAGAGCGTCATGGCCTGCTGGGTCACGCTCGACGAGTTGCGCCCCCTACTCGACGCTATTGGCGGCGAAGGCGTGCATATAGAAATGGACTTCCACAATGAGCAGGAGGTGGAGGAGGCCTTGCGCATCGTCGAAGCGTATCAGAGCAACGAGGCCGACAAGGAAGTGAAAGACATCATCGACATCATAGAAAACGACACCACTGAAAAGCCCCTCTCCCCTGCCCTCCTCGGGAAGGACGGAGAGAAGCTGCTTCTGCTCGACGGTGCCATGGGCACTATGATTCAGCAATACCAGCTACGGGAAGAGGATTTCCGTGGCGCACGTTTCGCCCAACACAACAACGACCTGAAGGGGTGCAACGACGTACTCTCGCTCACGGCACCGTTCGTTGTTCGTGATATTCACTGCAAGTACCTGGCTGCCGGTGCAGACATCATCGAGACCAACACCTTCAATGCCCAACGCATCTCCATGGCCGACTATGGACTGCAGAACTATTGTCGTGACATCAACCTGACAGCAGCAAAGATTGCCCGCGAGTGTGCCCAAACCTTTTCCACACCGGGGAAGCCGCGGTTTGTAGTAGGAAGCATTGGCCCCACCAGCCGCACCGTTTCCATGGCGACCAGTGGACAGCCGCTCAGCCCGGAAGAGCTGCGCGACGCATACGCAGAACAAATCAAGGCACTCGCTGACGGCAAGGTAGATGCCCTGCTCATAGAGACCATCTTCGATGTAGAGAACGCCCGTATCGCCATCGAGGCGGCACAGGATGTCGCCCCGCAGCTGCCACTGATGCTCAGCTTCTCAGTGTCCACCCCCGACGGCCATAACATGCTGGGGCAGGATATCATCGAGTTTATCAAGAGCATCGACCGCAAACCCGTCTTTTCCGTCGGCATCAACTGTGTGACAGACATTCTTCAGATGGTTCCACTCATCCAGCAACTGGGCGATTTCGGCACGAGAGTGAGCCTTTACCCCAATGCCGGCATACCTGATGGCAACGGCCATTATCACACATCTCCTGAAACCTTCGTGGCCAATCTCTGGTCTTTGCTTGAAGGCCATCACCTCGACATCGTCGGTGGCTGCTGCGGTACCACCGACCACCACATCCGCCTGTTAGCAAAAGCCATAGAGCCCGTGCCCGGCATAAGGCTGTCACCCACCACCCTCCACCCTTCAAAGGCTACGGGTAGGCGCGACAGCGGGA
>JAILPA010000156.1 GCA_024690505.1 Prevotella sp. | reverse complement strand
AGAAGGCAGCTGAGTACATACAGCAGCAGACGGGTGCCGATCTTCTGCAGTTGCAGGCCAAGGACCCCTATTCCACCAACTACATGGAAATCATTGCCCGCAGCCAACAGGAGATGCAGAGCGGAAGTCTGCCAGAGATAGAGGTCCCCATGGCCGACTTCTCCCAATACGACACCATCTTTGTGGGCTATCCCATTTGGTATGGCACTTATGCCCTGCCCATGAAGAGCTGGCTGAGCACGACGGATCTGAAGGGAAAGGTGGTGGTGCCCTTCTGCACCTTTGGAAGTGGTGGCTATGCCAAGAGCGTCGCCGACCTGAAAGCTCAGCAACCCGAGGCCAAGGTGCTCGAAGGCTTTGGCATCCGTAGCAAGCTGATGGAGTTGCTGCCCGCTGTCGCCGATGACATGCTCACACGTGTGGAAATGAAAGCGGGCGAGGCTGAACAGAAGGGTGACTTCTCCGAGCCGAAGACTGTGGAACAGGCTGATGCCGACCTCTTCAACGAGGCCGTGAAAGGCTATGAGATGCTGAACGCCACTCCACTGACGGTAGCGTCGCGCGACGTAAAGGTGGGTAAGGAATATTGTTTCGATGCCGACAACAAGCGCCCAGACGGTTCGACTATGAAGGTGAAGGTATATGTGACCAAGGAGAACGACAAGGCTCCCTACTTTACCCTTGTGGACTATCTGGAAGACGAGCAATGAGGGGTGGTATTGGAAGCTCCTTCATATATTAATTGAGGTGGAGGCCCACGAACGCTGCTTGTCAATCAGCGACTTTCGCATGATGCCAAGGAGCGCGCTGACCGTGAGCACTACCACCTCTCTTCACCTTTCTATAACATCTTCTGTATAAGTGGCACATACCATGACTTGACCTCCTCGGCAGTAGGCGTATGGCCGCCTGGGAAATGATGGGTCACGGTGTAGTGGGCTAAGAATAGAGGCTCGAAATGAGCCAGGGTGTCCCTATCACCAAAGAGCCCCCACACCGACGCTCTGCAAGGGTGAGGAGTGTCAAACTGACGGGCCTCCAGATTGGCAAACTCCCGAATGAGCCATTCGTCGATCACAAAGTCTTGCCGGCCATTCTTCCTCGGCGATTTGTACCGCTGTGGCCCCATCCTGGGCCCAAGGAACTCTGTCATACGGAAATAAGGATTGCCTAGCAGTGCGGGAAGCCCTCTCTCGGCCGCAATCATCTGACCATAGAAGGAACCGCAGCTGTTACCCACCAGGAGATCTGGCTGCTCCTGTTCACAGAGAGCACGTATGGCATCGAGCGCTTCTAGTGGGTGCAACGGCAAATCGGGAGTAAGCACCTCAGCCTTGTCCTCGAATGCTTCCCGCAGGGCTACTGCCGGCACGCACTGTCCGCTGGCATAGAATCCGTGTAGAAAGAGCACCTTCATTTTTCGTTCGCTATCTCGACGAGCTGTTCCATACTGTCAATGATATAGTCTGCTCCTGCCTCTCGAAGTTCCTTTCTTGTTCCGTTGCCCCAGGTCACGCCACATGTCTTCGTTCCTGCACGAGCCCCCATCAGTATATCGATGGCCATGTCGCCCACCACGATTGTCTCGCCGGCCTTGAATTTCATAGCTGCCAGGGTGGTCAGTACGGGTTCGGGAGCAGGCTTTGCGTTCGTCACATCATCACCTCCAATGAGGTAGGATATTTTCCCGGCTATCCCCATGTCCTCGGTCAGCTCTGCCAACGACACATGGTAGCGCGACGATGCAATCGTGAGCGTGAAGCCCTGTTGCTTGAGTGCCGACAGCGTGTCCATGACATGCGGGAACAGCTGTGGCTTCATCAGCTGAAGATTCTCATTGAAAATCCTCCTGTACATATCGGCACACAGCTGCACCTGCTGCTGCTGCAGTTCAGGGAACATGGCTTTGAAGCAGCCAGCCAGAGGCAGCCCGATGGTAGAGCTGCACTCGGCATCGCTACGCGCTGGCAGTCGCAGTTCGCTGATGGTCATCTGCATGGTCGTAACGATGTTCCGTCGGGTGTCACCCAGCGTACCATCAAAGTCAAATATAATCAGTCGCTTTTTCATGTCTGTCCAGACTCTCCTCCTAGTTGGTCTGTCAGAGAGCAATGTTGCCCTTCTCTGACAGACCTCTAGGTTGAGCGGCCTATTACCTTTTGGATTTCTTCATGATCAGTTGAGACTTGAGCACTTTAGTGCCATTGACCGTCGCTGTGAGATTGACCACAGCGCTGTTGTCAGCCTCGGGGTGCAGGTCATGACAGCGCACCACCTCGATGTTGTCCCAGCCTTCGGCAAGCACGGTGGTGAGCTTGAACTTGCCGTTATCGATGGTGATGGCCTTCTTGCCTTTCACATTTGTCTCGGTTGTCACTATCGGCTGGTCGAACTCAGGAAGCGCATAGAAGCCCATGCGAACCTTCCGAGGTCCTTCGGTCTTGATGGTATCAATGCGGACTACGCCGTTTGAAGTGAGTTGCTCTGAGAGATGGAGGGTAACAGTCTTGTCGTTCTCCATCTCAGCCGTGCGACAGAACCATCCTTCGTCGGTCAGTCCTTCGCCCTGATAGCTGTTGATGTGCAGCCATTTGCCGTCGGCACCTTCCACCACGTAGCTCATGGCCACCTCACCGTTCTTGCCATCCGTCTGCCATGGGAGCGAGGAGTTGTAGGCCAGACGATTGTAGTTCTCGAGACCATAGTAGAATCCCTTGTTGCGGGTGAACACGTTGCGAAATTCTGCCATTCCCAGTTCAGCGAAGTCGGATGTCAGAATCTTAGCCTTTTTCGAATATATGTTGTAGGGGGCCTTTTTCTTCATCTTGGTCCATGCGCCCTCGGTCTCGCGTGCCGTCCAGAAGGGATTGTCGGCAGGCATATAGAGGGCGAGGAACAACTTGGCCATCCAGAACACGCTGCCACGG
>JAILPA010000144.1 GCA_024690505.1 Prevotella sp. | reverse complement strand
CCACTTGAAAAAGTCACTAACCACCGCTAATGATACCGCGAGGCTCCCCTCCCATCGTAGGGGAGGGGCCGGGGTGGGGTGAGTATTTTCTTCGCTAACGGAATATTACAGACCCCACCCCTAACCCCTCCCCTTGAAGGGAGGGGAACGCTGAGCATTGTATATCTGCGATTATCTTCCTTGTCAGACTTTTTCAAGTGGACTCCTAATTCAAGCTTCGCAAGCTCCAAACTACCCCAAAGAATGATTTAATTACTGACCCCACCCCTGCCCCTCCCCTACGATGGGAGGGGAGTGCCATGCGGGGGGAGTGCCATGCGGGGGGAACACCATGCGGCTTGCTATCAAGCGAACAGGGCGGTAGCCGCTCCCCTCCCATCGTAGGGGAAAGGCTACGGGTAGGCGAGCTATGCTCGGGAATGGGGCAGGGGTGGGGTCGGTAACTTATTCACAATCATAATAGTAGCAGCTTTAGAAACTTGAACACTCTAACCGCAGAAATGCTTTAACCGCATAAAACTACGCACAGAGAACTGCGCAGCCACTCCCCTCCCTTCAAAGGGAGGGAGATGGGCAGCACATTGTTGCGCACCACCACTTGCTCAGCTCGGGGGAACTACACCACAAATAGTTTCAAGAGGTCTGGAACAACTAGTTCAGGGCCCCTGAACTAAAAGTTCGGAGCCTCTGAACCAATAGTTCAGGACAGCTGAAACTAATTTGCGGCAGTTCGCGTCTGTTTACGGCGGAACGCGAAAAGACGGCCAAAGGCAAAAATTGATGGTTAATGTCAATAATTAAAGGTTGGTTTTTTTGGTAGTTTCATTTTTTTTTAGTTATTTTGCACACTGATTCGCGAACACTACTAAAAACTCTATGGAGAAACTAACTATTTAATATTAGCTAATATCCAATTTATGAAAAAAATCATTTTCTGTGTCTCTCTCGTATTAGCGGGATTGATGACTGCCTGTATTGAAAAGGATGAGGCAGTGGATGCAGACAAGAAGCCCTCATGGCTTGGCGGAAGCATCTATCAGGAACTGAAGAACCCTCAGTACCTCACGGGTACCTTCTCGAACTACCTTCGACTGGTAGACGACTTGGGCTATGCCGAGGTTCTGAACCGCACTGGCTCGAAGACGGTGTTCCCCGCCAACGACGAAGCCTTTGAGAGGTTCTTCCAGCAGAACGACTGGGGTTGTCGCAGGTATGAAGACCTGACCGATGCCCAAAGGAAGATGCTGCTCTACTCGTCGATGCTCGACAATGCCCTGCTTGTCGACATGCTCTCGAATGTCAGCAACACCAGCGGTGCCGAAAGCTCGGTGACAAAGGGCATGGCTGTGAAACACCAGACCCAGCTCAACGTGACCGACAGTATCCAGCTCATCGACAACCCGACGCTGATGCCCCAGAACAACAGCTACTGGGACAAGTATCGCGACGCCGGCAAGATGTATCTGGTGAACGATGCCACACGCCCCATGATGGTGCACTTCACCCGTGAGCACATGCTGAACAACGGCATCACCACCGACGGCGACCAGAGCGACTTTGCCATCCTCACCGGCACACCCTATGAGGACGGCATGGCCTACATCTTCAACGACCGCATCGTGCAGAGCAACATCACCTGCCAGAACGGCTACATCCACCAGATGCAGGATGTCATCGTGCCTCCCGGAAACATGGCCCAGATGCTGCGCAGCGACGACCAGACACAGCTCTTCAGCCGTGTGCTCGACTATTTCTGTGCCCCCTTCGAGAACCCCACTGTGACCAACGCCTACAACGCCACACAGCTGGAGAAGGGCCAGCCCACCGTGGACATGATCTACGAGCGCCGCTACCTGAACCGCCAGTCGAGCCACTCGCGACTGACCGACCCCGACGGCAACATCGTCACCTCGTCGTACCTGCTCAACTTCGACCCGGGCTGGAACCAGTATAGCCCCTTGCAGGCATCGGGCGGCGTGGACTACACCATCAGCGACATCGCTGCCATGTTCGTGCCCACCGACAAGGCCATGCAGAAATTCTTCACCGAGGGCGGCGACGGTGCCTACCTGCTCGACCTCTACGGAAAATACACCGGCAGCGAGAACAATGCCGCCCACCTGGCCGAGAACCTCGACTCGCTCTTCTCGAAGAAGCCCGAGATACTGACAAAATTCGTGAACAACCTGATGAAGCCGTCGTTCACCGCCACCGTGCCCAGCAAGTTCGAGAGCATTCAGAACGACGTGAACGAATACATGGGCGTGACGCTGAACCTGGTCGACAAGAATACCGACGGTAAATATAACATAAGTATAGCCAACAACGGCGTACTCTACAAGATGAACGAGCTGCTGGCTCCCGACGAGTTCCAGAGCGTCATGGCACCCTCATCCGTCTATCCCGACATGAAGGTGATGAACTGGGCCGTGCAGGACGACAAGCAGCTGGGCGTGTCGCACCACTACTACCTGATGGCTATGAAGCAGAACTTCGCCTTCTTCATTCCCGACGACGAAGCCTTCGAGCAGTACTACATCGACCCCATCTACCTGGGCCGCAACGAGCCCCGCGCACTGAAGTTCACCTACGACCCAGTGAAGTCCACCGTGCAGGCCGTGGCCTACAGCTACAACAAGGAGACGGGCGAGATTGGCGAAGCCTTGAACGGCGGTGCCAACGTGGCCTTAGCTCAGTGGAAGTCGCTCTTCGTAGACATACTGAACTACCACACCGTGGTGCTCGACAGCCTGGAAGTGCTGGGCACCAACAACTTCTATAAGACGAAGCACGGCGGCGAGGTGCGCCTCATGGGCACCACCGTGGGACAGCAGGTGCTGAGCGGACAGCAGATCGACAACGGCGTGGCACCCTCGGTCATCGAGAACGTGTACAATGAGAAGAACGGTACCGCCTTCCGCATCGACCACGTCATCCAGGCCCCGCGCAACAGTGTGAGCAAGACGCTGAAGAGCTACGACGTGTTCTCAGAGTTCTATGCCCTCTGCGCCGGCTTCTCGGCCAAGGACCTGCTGGCATGGGCCGGCATCAGCTCGACGGAGAACGTGTTCAAGACCACCGAGCAGGATGCCTACATCATCTTCACCAGCGACCGCGGCAGCGGCAACTCAAAGGTGTCGAACAGCTGTCTGGACGAGAACGTGAAGATGTTCAACACTTTCAACTACACCCTCTATGCGCCCAACAACGAGGCTATGAAGAAAGCCTACGACGCCGGACTGCCCCGATGGTCGGACATACAGGCCCTCTACGACCAGTACTCCACCTTCGTTGACGAGGAAGGCAACCCCAATACCGATGAAGCCATCGAAGCCTCGCAGAAGGCCAAGAAGATGATTGACCAGCTGCGTGCCTTCGCCCGCTACCACTTCCAGAGCACCTCGGTCTATGCCGACAACGTGGTGAAGCCCAACCACTACACCAGTCTGAGTACTGACGAGCTGGGCCTGGCCATCGTGCTCAACGTCAGCGGCGGCAACGGTCTGCTGAACGTGAAGGACGAGACGGGCAACGTGGTGACCGTCGATGCCAACAATCCCGCCAAGCACGTGAACCTGATGGCACGCGACTACTGGTTCGATGCACCGAGGTCGAGTGCCTCGTCCATCTACACCTCGTCATTCTGCGTCATCCACGAGATTGACACTCCCCTCAACTCAGGTCAGACAGGTCTGACGTGGTAAACGACCCGGGAACAGTGAAAAGTGAAAACTGAAACAACATAGAATAAGAATATGGCACTAAAGAAAATATTACTGACGGCTCTGCTGCTCGTGGGATGCCAGATGCTGATGGCGCAAGGAGTGCGCATATCAGGCACACTGACCGACAACGACGGTCCAGTGATGATGGCCAACGTTGTGGAGCGCGATGCCAACAACCGTATCGTGTCGGCCACACAGACCGACTTTGAAGGAAACTTCACCCTGGTGGTGAAGAACACGAAGAACAAACTGGTGTTCTCATACGTAGGCGACAAGACAAAGGTACTCAACATCGGATCGCAGACAGTGTTCAAAGTGAAACTGGAACCCGAGAGCACACAGATCGGAGAGGTCGTCGTGAAGTCGAAACGCTCGAATACCGGCGGACTGATGATAGCGAAGAAAGAAATTTCAACGTCGCAGCAGGTGTTCAACATGGAGAGCGTGGAAGGCCTCGCCTTCACATCGGCCGACGAGGCCCTGCAGGGTGAGATTGCCGGTCTCGACATCGTGAGCAACTCAGGTAACCTGGGCTCAGGCACCACCATGCGACTGCGCGGTGTGACCACCATCACTGGCGATGCCAACCCCCTGATTGTCGTGGACGACAAGATTTTCGACAACCCCGACGAGAACTTCGACTTCCAGAATGCCGACGAAGAGGCTTACGCCTCGCTCCTCTCGGTGAACGTCGAGGATATTGCCAGCATCGTAGTACTGAAAGACGCCGCCGCCACCGCCATCTGGGGCTCGCGCGGCTCGAACGGTGTGCTGCAGATTACCACCAAGCGCGGTGCTCGCGGCAAACCCAAGGTGAACTTCTCCTACAAGTTCACCGGCACATGGCAGCCCAAGGGCTATAAACTGCTCAACGGTGACGACTACACCATGCTGATGAAGGAGGAGTTCTATAACCCCTCACAGCTCTCAACCGCCACCACCAACGTGGCCGAGCTGAACTATGACGCCTCGAACTTCAACGAGTATGAGAACTGGAACAACAACACCGACTGGGTGGATGCCGTGACACAGTTCGGCACCATGCACGACTGGAACGTGAACCTGAGCGGTGGCGGACAGAAAGCCACCTTCCGCATCTCGGCCGGCTACAAGCACCAGACGGGTACCATCATCAAGCAGAAGTTCCAGCAGTTCACCACACGTATGGCACTCGACTACAACGTCAGTGACCGCATACGTTTCATCACCAACTTCGCCCTGACCTACACGGGAAACGACAAAAACTATTCGGGACTGCTGGGAATAGCACAGCGCATAGCTCCGAACATGAGCATCTACCGGCAGGACGAGAACGGAAACGACACGGATGAATACTACGTGATGAACCCCTATCAGAACGGAATGACACCCTACGACGGCAACTACTCAAGCTATGAGCTGCGTGCCATCTACGGACTGGGCAACCCCGTGGCCATTGCCAACATGGCATGGGCCAAGGAGAACACCTACCGCCTGACTCCCGACTTCATGATCAGGTACGAGCTCCTGGGCACAAAGCCCGAGTCGAGCCGACTGACACTGAACGGCCGCGTAGACTTCGATATCTACGCCAACAGCAGCCCGTCGTACTATCCGGCATCGCTGTCGAGCGCAAAGTGGGAAGGCACCAACAGCTATAACAAGGTGGGCGGCACAGAGACGAACCGCATGAAGGTGGGAGGCCGCGTGGAGCTGATCTTCACACCCTACTTCAAGAATCAGGACTGGTCATCGACCATGCTCGCCCGCTACGAAATGAGCACGCAGAAGTACAACTCGCAGAACGTCACGCAGAACGACATGCCCTCGGGCATCACATCGCCTACGGTGAACGCCGGTCTGAGCTCAGGCGGAGGCATGGGCAGCGGCAACTCGCGCTCGGCTTCGCAGAACCTGCTCTACAACGGACACATCAGCTACAAGGACGGACGCTACAGCCTGACCGCTTCGCTGCGTGCCGACGGTGACTCGAAGTTCGGCCCCAAGCACAAGTGGGCATACTTCCCCGGCGCATCACTGCGATACAACATCAGCGACGAGCCCTTCTTCGAGCCCATCAAGGGCAAATGGCTCTCCATGCTCGGCCTGCGTGCATCATGGGGTATCGTGGGTCGCGCACCCAGCTCGCTGCAGTCGTTCTACAACACCTATAACACCAACGCCGGAACGTATGGATTCGGAGTGGCATCGTCGCTGAAGACCGTAGGCTCGCTCGACGGACTGAAACTCGATGACCTGAAGTGGGAGAAGACCACCAGCTACAACCTGGGATTCAACCTGGGATTCCTCAGCGACCGCATCGAAGTGGACTTCGACTACTACCACAAGGAGACACGCGACCTGCTTATGGGCGGCGTCGCCATCCCGTCAATGACGGGCTACAGCACACTGAGCTACATCAACGCCGGCCGAATGGACAACGACGGTTGGGAGCTGAACTTCAATGCCAAGAAGCTCATCAGCATCGGCAAGTTCTCGGTGGACTTCGGCTTCAACATCGCCCAGAACTCAAACCTGCTGAAGGAAATGGACGAGAGTGTGCTCGACGCCTTGAACAACTACGCCACGAACTACACCAACGGCAGAACCGTCACCACATGGAGCGTCATCGACCGTGGCAACTGGCCCCTCCGCGTACAGCTGAACAATTCACTCGGCTCCATCTACGGATTCCGCAACCACGGCGTGTTCCAGTACTCCTACGACTACCTGGAGAACCTGCAGAAGGAGAAGAACTGGACTGCAACACAGTATGAGGCAGAAATCAACAAGATGCTGGACGAGGGTAAGACATTCCCCATCGTGCGCGATGCTAACGGACACGTGCTGATGGACCCGCAGGGACACCCCACGCGACTGGTCTATAACTACACCAGCTCGAATGGCGCAGGCTCGCAGACATACATCTTCCAGGGTGGTGACGCCATCTACGAGGACATCAACCACGACGGACAGATCAACGAGCTCGACATCGTCTACTTAGGCAACTCGCTGCCTAAGGTGAACGGTGGTTTAAACTTCACCTTCAAGTATGGCAACTGGAGCATCAAGACACGCTTCATGTACCGCTTCGGAAACAAGGTGGTGAACCTGGCAAGACAGAATCTGGAGAAGATGTACGACACATACAACCAGTGCGCATCGGTGAACTACCGCTGGCGCAGAGATGGCGACAACACACCCATACCGCGCGCCATGTACAACACATCGTACAACTACCAGCCCTCCGACCGCTTCGTGGAGGATGGCGGATTCGTCAGGTTCCAGAACCTGCAGATTGCCTACAACTTCCCCAGGAAGATGATCAAGGAGTGGGGACTGAACCAGCTGCAAGCTTACGCCTCGCTGAACAATCTCTACGTGTGGACGAAGTACAGCGGCGTCGACCCCGAGGTGGCACCACAGGGCTACGGCGTGGCTGCCGATGCCTCGCAGACACCGCGCTCGAAGCAGTTTACCGTCACTCTCAATGTTGGATTCTAATCACTTGATAATTGAAGATTATGAAGAAGTATATATATAATATAATGTGTGTCCTCGGCATCGCCTCAATGATGGGCGCTTGTGTGGATACGGTAATCCTGCCCAATGACAAGACTGTAGACGAGGACTTCTGGAAGACAAAGTCCGACGTGCAGCTCATAGTGAACGGTGCCTACAAGTCAATGGTCAACAATGATGTGCTGACACGACTCATCGTATGGGGGGGCCTGCGCTCGGAAGAGCTGCTGCCAGTATCGAACATCACAGGAAGCCTGGTTGAGGACTTGACCGAGATAAACTTAGGCAACACACAGCCCGACAACGTGTTTGCACGCTGGGCTGCATTCTACCACGTCATCAACAACTGCAACCTGGTGCTGGCACGTGCAGAGGCAGTCATGTCCGAAGACCCCTCATACACGCAGGGCGACTACCTGTCGGACTGCTCACAGATGCTGGGACTTCGCGCACTCTGCTACTTCTACCTCGTACGCAACTTTCGCGATGTGCCCTATGTCACAGAGGCATTTATGAACAGTAGCCAGAACCGCAACATACCGCAGGCTGCACCCGACTCAGTGCTGAACTGCTGCATAGAGGATCTGAAGAAGGCTGAAGTCAACGCCATCTCGGCATCGGCCTTCAACGACTGGCGCCGCGTGGGATACATGACCAAGGATGCCATCCAGGCTCTGCTGGCCGACATTTACCTGTGGCGGGCCAGCGTGACACACAACGAGGCCGACTATGCCGCCTGTGTGGAATACTGCGACAAGGTCATAGCATCGAAAAAGGGCCAGCACATCATGGGCCGGGGCGAGGTAGAAGAGAAAGACTACTACCTGGCAGAAGGCAGAAACATGTT
>JAILPA010000143.1 GCA_024690505.1 Prevotella sp. | reverse complement strand
GGGGTGGGGTCTGTCCTCCTTGCTGCTCTCACGATAGGCATACTGCAGCACTCCCCTCCCTTCAAGGGGAGAGGCTGGGGGTGGGGTCTGTATTCTCACCCATTTCCCCGCAGATGCGTACTATCTCGGCCACGACGCCGTCGTAGCAGGTGAACACCTGGCCATTGGTGAACCGCACAACGCGGATGCCCTGCGCATTGAGGAAGGCCGTGCGCTGCTCATCGTACTCGTATGAGTAGTCGTGGGCCGAGCCGTCCAGCTCGATGCACAGGCGCAGCGAGGGGCAGTAGAAGTCGAGCACGAAGGGACCGATGCCCTGCTGTCGACGCCACTTCCATCCACCTGCTCCGCGGCCTCGCAGTGAGCGCCACAGCAGGGCCTCGGCGGAGGTCATGTTGTTACGCAGCAACTTACGTTGGTCTTTCTGTTCGGCGGCATTGGCCTTTGCGGTGTTATAGTGCATTGTCGTTCTGTTGTTCTTTACGTTGTTTAGGTTACTGACCCCACCCCTGCCCCTCCCCTACAAGGGAGGGGAAACCGCGGCGGGATGCGTTTCTTGTCCGCGGCGGGCAATCACTCTCCCCTCCCTTCAAGGGGAGGGGCTGGGGGTGGGGTCTGTATTGTTATTTCTCATGTCTGCTATCAGTCATTTGAAAAGTAGACTGCAAAGGTAGTCTAAAAATTGCACACTGCCAAAGAAATTCTGTCTTTATTGGGCTTTTCTTGGCAAGAAGCGGGCAAAAGCATCGCTTTCGGCGGGCAGGAGCCATGACCGATGGCTGCGGGGAGGGATACTGGCGTTAAATAAGAGTGCCACTCCCGTTCTCCGGAAGTGGCACTCTTCAAAAGCCCCTAATGATGTATTGAGGGTGTCAGTTGGGTTTGCGGGGATTAGTCCTCGTCGTCCCAGTCAGCGCCTTCACGGCTCAGCATGGAGCTACCGTCGATGGATGTTGAGCTGAGGTTTGAGTCGAATCCGTCGACAGAAGCGGCAATCATCTCTTCCTCGTACATGTTCAGGTCGCGCATGATGGGCATCATATATGTCTTCTTCATAATCTTTTCTTGTTTTTTACGTTAATAATGTTCGTTCTTCGCCTGTGTGGGAATTACTTCACCAGCAGTTTCTTGCCGTTGACGATGTACAGACCCTTAGTGGGCTGAGCCACCTCAACACCCTGCAGGTTGTAGTAACGGTTGTTGTTGATCTGAGCCTTCACGGTCTCAATGCCAGTAGCCTCCTCGCCAGCGATGGTCAGGAACTCGCGTGCGCCATCTGCGTCGAGCATGAAGTAAGCCTTGCCAGCAGCGATGGCACCAGAAGTAACCTTTGCGAAGGTAGCCTTGCCGTCAATCATTGTCAGGCCGTAGTACACGTGAGCAGCATCAGCTTCCACATCGGCCACAGCACCGCTCTTCAGGTCGCCCTTAGCAGTAGAAGAAGATACGGCAAAGGGGATATCATAGGAACCAGCAGTGCCCTTCAGCACAACGCCCGTACCTTCCTGCACGTTGTCAACCTTGGTCAGCTCAACGGTTGTACCGCCGGTAGTAGCGGTGAAAGCCTCAAGACCAGCAACGCCCGAGAAGTCGAGATCAGCAGGAGCCACGAAGGTAGCCCAACCGTCGCCACCGACAGTGGCAGAAACGCTAGTAAGCTCACCTGTCTTGGTAATATAGATATAATCGATGTCAGCCGACTGGTTTGTTTTACCATCGCCAGTAGTATAGCCAGAGAAGGCGATAGTGGTTGTATTTATAATATCAAACTCATCCGTCGTATACACTCCAGCAGGTGATGTCTTGCTGATGGGAAGAGAAATGATAGTATTTGTGTTGTTATCTTCATTTGCGTTATCCCTAAGAACAATAGAGCGGTTGGGATTAGCTTTCAGATAGATGGTGGCAGTATACTTGCCGCGAGGCAATGTGGCAAGTGTTGCCTTCTTGTTGCCTTCAACATGTCCCCACTTACCATTTGAGCAGTTAGCATCTTCACCTGACTCACTAGCCACTGCCTCACCTTCCATGTAGGCCACAATAGTGCTGGCAGCTTCTGTGTAAGTGATATTTTTCGTCAGATTGTCTTTGTCGAACGTAGCGCTATACGGTGTGGTAGCGGTTGTGTACAGAGTTCCGCCCTCATCGAACATATAGGGGAAATAAGCAGTTGCAGACTTGCCCTCATATTCATCTCCAGAAGCTAAGGTCTTGATTTTTGTGCCAAGTCCATCGACTGCATTGAGCTCATAGTCGTACTTAGCAACTGCGCCTGTAGAATACTCCAGCTTGAGCTGAACATTCTTAAGTGTTTGCTCACGACCTGTATTCGTATAAATGGCAAATGCTATTACATTGGCAGCCTCTACACGTGTTGAAACGTCATAGGAGAAATGCTTCGTTGAGTTCTTTTCGCTCCAGTCGCCTGCCTGAAACTGTGTTGCTGTAGCATCAAACGTAGAGGTGGTGACGGTAGCAGGGTCAAAAGTAGCATCGTTAAGCTGAGCAATGTTTATGGAAGAGTTATTTGCTCCGGCAGTAATGTCAAAGTCGAGAGTTGCTGTAAGCAAGGTCTTGCCAGCGAGAACCGATGATGCATCGAATTTCACAATAGCATAAGGACCAGTATATCTTCCTATTTTGCCACCAGAAATTCCTCCCTGGTTGATAGCCCAACTGGTAGCAGCACCATCATAAGTAATAGCAGGCGCTTTAGTCCACGTAAAAACGCCAACGGGATCAAGGGTTGTTTCATCAGCCCACGCATTCACTCCCATGGTCATTGCAGCTGCCACGAGTAGCGTCTTAAAAGTAATTTTCTTCATTGTTTGTTTTTTTTAGTTGTTAGTTATGTTAAATAAAGAATATATCGTGTGTTATTCAGTTTTCTCAACTGATGGTTAAAACATGTAGAGTTGCCTTTTTTTCCTTTCAGCGGGCAAAGTTACTGATAATTATTTGATTGGGCAAAAAAAAAGGGGGAAAAGTGATAATCTGTAGCAAAAATTGGAGATGATTGGCATTTTTCGCGGTTTTTTTAGCAGCAAACTTTTCATTACGTATGACAGCAGACGTGAGAAACAATAATATTGAGCCCACTTGAAAAAGTCACTAACCACCGCTAATGATACCGCGAGACTCCCCTCCCATCGTAGGGGAGGGGCCGGGGGTGGGGAGAGTATTTTCTTCGCCAACGGAATATTACAGACCCCACCCCTAACCCCTCCCCTTGAAGGGAGGGGAACGCTGAGCATTGTTTATCTGCGATTATCTTCATTGTCAGACTTTTTCAAGTGG
>JAILPA010000137.1 GCA_024690505.1 Prevotella sp. | reverse complement strand
GTCGGCATGTATCTCGATGATGCGGTCGTAGCTCACGTCCTTCAGGTCCTCGGCCTGCAGGTTGGCGAAGCGTGCGTTGTGGCCGTACATGGTGTTCAGCAACGAGTCGGCAAAGACGGCCTGCGGGTTCAGGTTCTTGTTTTTCAGCTGCTGTTCGAGCAGGGTCATGAGGTTCTGGTACTGCTTCTCGTCCTTGTTTATCTTCGTGAAGTAGAGGTACATCATCTGGAACATGGTCTCCAGGTCCTTCGGTGTGCTGTTGCCGGTGACATACTGGCGTGTGAGGCCGAGCGAAGCGTTGGCGTTGCACTTCTTTCCGGCCAGTGCCTTCTGCAGCTCGTTGCTCAAGAAGTTGCCTATGCCGCTCATGCCTATCACCTGGTCGAATACCTTCAGGTTGGCGTAGTCCTTGGCGTCAAAGAGGCTCTGTCCACCCATGGACCATGCCTGCAGCACCACCTCGTCGTCCTTGAAGTCGGTGGGCTTCAGTATGACGGTGGCGCCGTTAGAGAGTTTCAGCTCCTTGTAGCCCAGCGTGGTGTTCTCCGTCTCACCCGTTATCTTGCCGGCCTTCGGCAGCTCGGCCATCAGCGGCTCGTTCTTCACGTTGTCCACATATCCCTCCAGGGTCTGCTGGCGGGCCTTCTCCACGGCGGCCTTCATGTCCTGCTCGGTGGGATAGGTCAGACCGTCGGCCTCGCGGCCCCATATCATCACGACGAGGTTCTTGTCCTGTTCGCTGATGAGCTGTGGCAGCGTCTGGTTGATGGCCTCAACGGGGATGTTGGGCACCAGCTGCTGCATCAACTGGTAGTACGTCTCGATGGGTGCTATGGGCTCATTGTTCAGGAAGTGGTCGCGGTAGTCGTCGCCAAACTCGTCGTTCTTGCGCTTGTCGCGGTTGGTGTATGCCTTTTCCACGCTGGCCAGGAACTCGGCCTTGGCGCGGTCATACTCCGTGGCGGTGAAGCCGAACTGCAGGGCGCGGCGGCACTCGCACATCAGTGCGGTGATGGTCTCCAGGTCGCGGCCCTCCTTCGGGTAGCCCAGCATCTGGAAGGCGTCGCGGGTGCGGGCAAGCAGGTAGTTGTCGTCGTCGGCCATGGCCTGCAGGAACGGGCACTCGGGGTCTTCGGTGAGCTCACGCAGACGGGCGTTGAACATCTCTGAGATGACGCTCTTCACGTATATCTCGATGAGATAGGCCATAGAGCCCTTCTCCTCGGGTGTGGTGGTGTCGTGTTTCATGAACATCAGTATCTGGTTCATGGGCATCTCCTTGTCCTTGTCGAAGATGTAGATGGCCTCCTCGTTGTCGGGCACTGCCTCGGGCACCACCTTCGGTGCGTTGGCGTCGACCTTAATGCCGCTGAACAGCTCCTTTATCTTCGCCTCGGTGTGGTCCACGTCGATGTCGCCCACCACGATGACGGCCTGGTTGTCGGGGCGGTACCACTTGTGGTAGTAGGCGCGCAACGTCTCGGGACGGAAGCTGTCGATGACGCTCATCAGACCGATGGGCATGCGCTCGCCGTACTTACAGCCGGGGTACATGCGGGGCAGGTCGCGGGTGATCATGCGCTGCGACGGGCCTTCGCCCATGCGCCACTCGTTGTGCACCACGTCGCGTTCCTTCACTATCTCCTCTTCCTCGAGCAGCAGACCGTTGCTCCAGTCCTTGATGATGAGCAGGCACGAGTCGAGGGCGCTCTGACGTGTCGACGGCACGTCGCAGATGCGGTACACGGTCTGGTCTATCGACGTGTAGGCGTTGAGGTTGCTGCCAAACTCCACGCCGAGCGAGCGGGTGTAGTCGATGAGGCCGTTGCCCTTGAAGTGCTCAGAGCCGTTGAACGCCATGTGCTCCAAGAAGTGGGCCAGGCCGCGCTGCGAGTCGTCCTCCTGGATGGAGCCCACGCGCTGCGCAATGTAGAAGTTGGCCACCTTCTCAGGGTAGCCGTTCTTGCGGATGTAGTACGTCAGACCGTTGTCCAAATGGCCTATCCTCACCTCAGGGTCTACGGGGATGGGGGGCATCTGTGGCATCTCCTGAGCCACAACACCTGCCAGACCAAGGAACAGCCCGGCAGCACAAAGTAACAGTTTTTTCATTGCAATTAGTGTTTATTAGTTTATAAATGTC
>JAILPA010000053.1 GCA_024690505.1 Prevotella sp. | reverse complement strand
CCTGAGCGCCACCGACGCAGGAGTATGACGCCGCGGATGTTCTCATCGAGGGCGAAGCCAATCCACATGCCCACCAGTCCGTAGCCCAGTGGGATGCCGATGACGTAGCTCAGGCCTACGGCAATGCTCCACTGGAAGATGACGCCTACGACGAAGGGATAGACGGTGTCGCCCGTGGCACGTAGTGTGCTGCCGGCAAAGATGTTCGACGTGCGCCCTATCTCGAGGAAGACGTCTACCACCAATACCCAGATGCCCATCTTGACAATCTCCTCATTGTCGGTGAAGGCGCTCAGGATGGAGGGGCCAGCCAGGGCGAGCAGCACCGAGCCGGTGAGCGTGATGATCATGGCCCAGCGGAAGAAGTAGTTGCCAAGAACGTAGGCCGCCTGGTGGCGCTGCTGGCCTACGAGATGGCCCACAAGAATGTCGCCGCCCTGCGTGATGCTGAGGCAGAACAGGTAGACGAACATGATCATGTTGGCGCAGTAGGTGCGTGCGGCTAGTGCCTCGTTGCTGATCTGGTTGATGAAATAAGTGATGACGACCTGCGAGAGGCTGTAGCTGATGTTCTCGCTCATGGCGGGGATGCCTATCTTCAGCAGGTTGCGTAGCTCTTGCCAGGGAATGGGGCGGAAATAGCGCAAGGGGAAACGGCGAATGTGTACGCGGAAGTGGACGATGGCCAGTAGCACCATGGCCACACCACGGCTGGCAGCGGTGGCGATGGCAGCACCCTCGACGCCCATCTGCGGACAGCCCCAGTGACCGAAGATGAGGGCATAGTTGCCCAGGATGTTCAGCACGTTCACAATGCCCGTCACCGCCATCGGCCACACCACCTTGTCGGCACTGCGCAGCGAGGCCGAGAACGTCAGCGACAGCGCTTGGAAGAACGACAGCGCTCCCGTCAGCTGCAGGTAGACCACGCCGTCGCCCATCAGCTCGGAGCGCAGACCCATCAGCCGTAGCAGTGGGGCGGCATAGTAATAGAGCAGGGCGCTGACGAAGAGTCCCAGCACGAGGTTCACCACCAGAGCCATGCCCACCACCTGCACCAGCCGCTTGCGCAGTCCCGCTCCGATGTACTGTGCACAGAGGATGGCTGCACCCATCGAGAAGAACTGATAGACGAGGAACACTAGCGACATCAGCTGGTTGTCGAGTCCCACGGCGGCCACGCTGTTGTCGCTGTAGCGGCTCAGCATCACGGTGTCAACCGCACCGAGCAGCATCACCAGCGCTATCTCGATGAACACGGGGATGGTGATGACTTTCAGCTGTCGTTTCAGGGGGCTCATCTCTCATTCTCCATTTCACATTCAACATTTCTCATTTCACATTCCTCATTTCTCATTTCACATTCCCCAAGTACACGTGTCTCATTCCCTCTTCGAGGGCCACGCGGCGGGCTTTTTCCAGCGTGGCAATGGGCGTAGGGGGCACGTGTTGCAGTTTGTAGCGTGGGAAGAAACGGCTGAAGTGCAGAGGATGGTCGGACAGTCCGTTGTCGGCTATCCATCGGCACATCCGGCGAATCATCAGCATGTCGTCGTTGGCGGCAGGGCCCACGCCGGGGATGACGAGATTGGTGAGCTCCACCCATACACCGGCATGGTGCATGGCCACGATGGTGTCGAGGACGGGTTGCAAGTGGCCGCCGTTCACCCTCGTGTAGAGGTCGTCGCTAAACGACTTCAGGTCTACGTTGGCAGCATCGAGGTGGGGCAGGAGGTCGTTCAGGGGTTCCTGGCAGACGTAGCCCGCCGTGACGAGGATGTTCCATAGTCCTGCCTCGTGGGCCAGCCGTGCCGTGTCGGTGATGTACTCCAGATAAGTGAGCGGTTCGGTGTAGGTGTAGGCAATGCCTGGGCAGCCATGCTCGAGGCAGAGCTCCACCACCTGCAGGGGGGAGAGATTGTAGTGGCCCACCTCCGAGGGTGACGCCTGGGAGATGTCATGGTTCTGACAGTTCAGGCAGCGGAGGTTGCAGCCCGTACAGGCAATGGAGAGACAGGTGGTGCCGGGATGGAAGTGGTAGAGCGGCTTCTTCTCGATGGGGTCTATGGCCAGCGAGCAGGGCTTGCCGTAGACCTCGCTATAGAGCACACCGCCCTGGTTGCGACGGCTGCGGCACAATCCTGTCTTTCCGTCGGCAATATGGCAATGGTGCGGACAGAGCAGGCACTCCACCCGGCCGTCGTCTTGCTTCGCATAATACCTGCATTCGGTCATCCCGTCTTTGAAAAGCTGATTAGAACACGATGGCTTCATACACGTACAGCTCGGCATCCTTCCAGCCGTCCCAGCCGATGCCGGCCTTGTCTTGGGCGCAGTGGCCTACGAACTCCTCCTTCGTCCAGTTCACCTCGTCGGCCACCTGTGGCAGGAACGTGCCGCTGCGGTAGCCCTGGCGGATATAGATGCCATGGCGGTGCAGTTCGAACTCGTCAAGGCTATGGATGCGGCGCATAGGCGTAAGGACGGAAATCTCGATGTCGATGTCCTTCAGCTCGTCCTTGGTGACAGGCCGGAACCGAGGGTCTTCAAAGGCGGCGGCACGAGCCATCCGGGCCACAATCTCATGCAGGGGCACATCCTCGCCAAAGTGGCCGATGCACCCGCGCAGACGGCCGTGCTTGTGCAACGACACGAATGCACCGCATTTCTCCATGAGGGCAGGGAAATTGGAAATGAGGGATGAGAGATGGGGAATGGAAAATGAGGAATGCGGAGCGGAGGATGAAATGTGGGAATTGAGGGAGTCGCTGATGCTTTGCAGGGCGATGTCCTTCAGCATCTGCTTCTCTTCGTCAGAGAGCGAGAAGCCCGTGGCCGCAGCTTCTTTCCTTTGGGAAGGAATAGGGGGGAGGTGTCTGACGATGGCGAACGCATGGTAGCCTACCACGCGGCTTTGTGCCGAGGGGGTACGGCTGTCGCGGTCAATATCGCCCGAGTTCTGATACATGAGGTGCTTCACCTCGTAGGTGCTGTCCAGCATCAGCATCAGCGTGGCGATGGCTTGTTCGCCGCAGGCGCTCGTGGCCAGGTTGCGCTTGCCGCTGCGGGCGTTCGCCTCGAGCACGGCGAGGAACTGCTCCACGTCGCCACTCTCGATGGCCTTGCCCGTCTTGGCATCAACCTCAAGGGCATCTTCGTAGGAAGGATAATGCGAGAAGTCGCTGCTGACGATGAACAGGTTCTCCTCGGTGAAGTAGGGCGTCAGCACCTCGGCCATCCGCTTCAGTTTCAGGAAGTCGTTGGTGGAGATGATGATGGGTACGATGGGCGGCACCTCGTTGGCGAAGAACCTCTGAAGGAACGGCAGCTGCACTTCCAGACAATGCTCCCTGTCGTGTGCCTTGGGCTGATAGGAGAAGACGGAGTCGGCAGCAACCAGCGCCAGGGCCGTAGCGCGGTCTACCCTGACATGGCCCAGCGGCGTGGCATAGCCGTCGGCTGCGGTGTTCACCGAGGCGCCGTCGAGCCATTCGTGGTGACTGGGCCCCAGCAGGAATATCCGCTTGAAGTGTCGGTCGGCAGGCAGCGACATGTAGGCCGCCGCCGCCACGTTCCCCGAGTAGTAATAGCCGGCGTGGGGCACTATCAGCGCCGCCACATCCTGGCAGACCGTCTCGCCGCTGTGCAGAGCCAGGAGGCTGTCCACCTCCTCGCTCAGTTCCCTTGCATCGCCCGTGTAGAACCGGTCGGCCTGGGTGGCTGGCCTGATGTGCTCCTCTGCGGGAGTCGACTCCCCGTTAAGCGGAGAGGCTCCGTGTCCTTTGCATGTAGTTATCATCATGGTTGTTGCTATGATTGTAATGATTGTCCTCGTCATTGTTGCTGGCTCTACTTTAGTCGTTTCATGTACTCGTCGTAGGTGATGTGTCTGCCTCCCATCGACTTGAACAGCGGCGTCTCAAACTGGCAGTCGATAAAGCTGCCGCCTATCCGTTCCATGGCCTTGGCCAAATGGATGAGCGCCAGTTTCGAGGCGCTGGGAACGAGCGAGAACATGCTCTCGCCGAAGAAGGCGTTGCGCAGGGTGACACCATAGAGCCCGCCTACGAGCCGTCTGTCAGCCTGAGATGGTAGGGTGGTCGCCTGAGAGGGTGGGGTGGTCGTCTGAGAGGGTAGGGTGGTCGTCTGAGAGGATTGGGATTCAGCCGCCGGAGAAGCTTGAGGCTTGGTTTCCCACACCTCTACACTGGCGGCAAAGCCGTGGCGATGCAGGCGGGTGTAGGCATCGATGATGTCGGGCCCGAGCCATGCTCCGCTCTCCTCGTTGCGTCCCTGTGCTTTGGAACAGCCGTTGATGACGCCCTCGAAGTCCTGATTGACGGTGACCTCGTAGCGGTGTTGGCGCAAAAGCTGGCGCATGGAATGGCTGACATGAATCTCGCTGGGGAAGATGACGAAGCGGTCGAGCGGACAATACCAGTGGGGCTTGCGCTCCATCTGGAAGGCATACCACGGGAAGAAGCCGTTGCTGTAGGCCAGCAGAAGGCGCTCCACCGACAGGTCGCCGCCAATGGCCACCAGTCCGTCGTCCTCGCCCCATTGGGGATTAGGGAACCACAGTCTTTTATCTAATGCGTAAACCATAGTCAGCGCTCATTCCTCATTCCTCATTTCCAAGTTCCCTTCCCTCATGCTTATGGTGATGTGGCCGCCCTGCTTCAGAGTGCCGAACAGAATCTCACGCATCAGCAGCGGTTTCAGCTGCTGGGCGATGACGCGATCCATCTCGCGGGCGCCATATTCCAGGGTGAAACCGTCGTTCAGCAAGTGGTCGAAGGCCTCGGGGGTCAGCGTCAGCTTCACCTGCCGTGCTTCGAGCTTGGCATCCAGTTCGCGCAGTTTCTTCTTCAGGATGAGCGTGGCCATGGCGCGGTCCATGTCGTGGAAGACGACAGTGCCCGACAGGCGGTTGAGGAACTCGGGCTTGAAGGTCTTCTTCACCTGCTTCATCATGGCCTCGCCCCGGCTGACGCTGCTGTTGAAGCCGATGCTCTGCGACGCGAACTGCGCCCCGGCGTTCGAGGTCATTATCAGGATGACATTGCGGAAGTCGGCCTTGTGGCCTTTGTTATCGGTCAGTCGGGCGTAGTCCATCACTTGCAGGAGGATGTTGTAGATGTCCTGGTGCGCCTTCTCGATCTCGTCGAGCAGTAGCACGCAGTTAGGCGTCTTTCGGATGGCGTCGGTCAGCAGTCCCCCGTCTTCGTAGCCCACATAGCCTGCCGGCGAACCGATGAGCTTGGCCACGGTGTGCTTCTCGGTGTATTCGCTCATGTCGAAACGTATCAGCTCTATGCCCAGCTCCTTGGCCAGCACGCGTGCCACCTCGGTCTTTCCTACGCCGGTGGGCCCTACGAAGAGCAGCGATGCCAGCGGCTTGTTCTCGTCAAGCAGTCCGGCTCTCGACATCTGTACGGCTTCCACCACCTGGCGGATGGCCTCGTCCTGGCCGTAGATCTGTGAGAGCATCCTGGGCGTCAGACTCTCCAGCCGCTGGAAGTCGTCGTCCTGAGCCACAGCCAGGGCATCCACCTTGCACGTCTTTGCCAGCACGTCGGCAATGTCGGCCTTGGTCACTACAGCGGGAGCGTCTACCCCGTCTCCCCCGCTTTCCTTTTCTATTTCTTTAGCAGCCCCCGCTTCGTCTATCAGGTCGATGGCCTTGTCGGGCAGGAAGCGGTCGTTCACGTGCTTGGCACTGGCTTCCACGGCGAAGTCGATGGCCTCGTCGTCGTATTCCACTTGGTGGAACTCCTCGTAGCGCGGCTTCAGTTGCTGTAGGATATGCTTGGCCTCGTCTACGGTGGGCTCTGCGATGTCAATCTGTTGGAAGCGCCTTATCAAGCCCTTCGAGCGGGCGAAGTGTCGGTTGTACTCCTCGTAGGTGGTAGAGCCGATGAAGCGTATGTTGCCTGCTTCAAGATAGGGCTTCAGCATGTTCGATGCATCCATGGCCCCGTCGCTGGTGGCCCCGGCTCCTACGAGGGTGTGTATCTCGTCGATGTACACGATGTTTGGCTCTGGCTCGGCAGGGTAGGCCTGGTCTGCAACCACGCCATCCATGATTTGCTTGATGCGGTTCTCGAAGTCGCCCCGATACTGTGTGCCGGCGAGCAGCGTGCCCATGTCGAGCTGATACACTTTGCAGTCTTTCAGTCGCGGGGGCACCTTGCCCTCTTCTATGAGTCTCACCAGCCCCCAGACGAGGGCAGTCTTTCCCACGCCGGGCTCACCCACATGCAGCGGATTGTTCTTGTCGCGGCGGCAGAGCACCTGTATGGTTCGCTGCAGTTCCTGTTCGCGTCCGATGAGTGGGTTCTGTCTCTTGTAGAGGTCGTTCATGCACGTCACCAGCTGCTTCCATGCCGCTTTGGGCTCCTTCTCACCCTCATGTGCCCATCCTTCCGCCTCGTCCTCGAAGTCGTAGGCCCTGATGAGCTGGCTCAGGAAGTTGCTCTCCTGGCCAGCCAGGGCTTCGCGTAGCAGGTAGCAGGCCCACGACTCTTCGAGCTTGAGTATTCCCGCTGCGAGATGTGGTATGTCGAGAGCTTCGGCGCTGCTGCTGGCCACCTGTCCGCAGGCATGTTCCAACACCTGTCCCAGTTGGGCGGAAGCCTCTGGCTCGTAGTCCTGGCCTTCGGGCATCGTCTCCCACTGGGCCATCTCGTGTGCCAGCCTGTCCGACAACAAGTTGGTCTGGCAGAAGTCGCTGAGCTCCAGATTAAAGCAGTCATCGCGCAGCAGTGCCATCAGCAGATGCTCTGGCGTGATGAACTCGTGACGGTCTTTCTGGCAGCATTCCATTGCTATGTGCAGCACCCGGGCTGCACGATCGGTCTGTCTTATCTCTGACATATCAGTAATTCTTCTTGTTTCATCCGGCCTCTTCCGCCGGTTCTACGGTTAGGCGCAGCGGGTAGCCCTGCTCACGTGCCATATTGGTGGCTTTGCGGGCCTTCGACACAGCAATGTCGTAGCTGTAGATGCCCACCACGGCCTTGTCGGAGTGGTGCACTTGCAGCATCAGCGTCTGGGCTTCGTTCTCGCTCTTCAGGAATACCTGAACAAGAATCATCACCACGAACTCCATAGTGGTGAAGTCGTCGTTGTAGATGATGACCTTGAATTTTCTCGGCTCCCTGATGTCGGTGCGCTGTCGTTCTCTTATTTGTGACTGTTCGTTTGCCATAATAGCTGTGTTGTGTAAAAGTTCTGTCGCCATGAGCGCCTCTCGTCACCTCAGCGGCAGGCCTGTTTTTGCTATTTCGCGGCAAAGATAGCAAAAAAGATTGAGAAACGGCCCCAAACCGTCGCACTAATTTGATGATTTGCTTGTTCTTTATTCGTGTTCGGACCCGCCCCACAGGCTATCGTTGCCCGACTGTTTCCGCAAAGGACAACTTTTCGACCCGCAAAGCTGTCCTTTGAGACCCGCAAAGCTGTCCTTTGAGACCCGCAAAGCTGTCCTTTGTGACCCGCAAAGCTGTCCTTTGAGACCTGCAAAGCTGTCCTTTGCGGATGTTAAAGCGGTGCTAATGTTCTACCCCAGAAACGCAGAAGGCACCGGACATTTCCCATGCGGGAAACCCGGTGCCTTCGTTTGGTCTTGAAAGAGGCAAGTGTCAGCTTATGCTTCCTTCTTGGCAGCAATGCCCGAACGCTTTTCCTTGATGCGGGCTGCTTTACCAGTGAGCTTGCGCAGATAGTAAAGCTTGGCGCGGCGAACCTTACCAACCTTGTTCACTTCGATGCTCTCAATGTTGGGCGACTCCAGGGGGAAGATACGCTCTACACCCACGGTGCCCGACATCTTGCGGACGGTGAAGCGCTTTTTCTCCTGATGGCCACTAATCTTGATGACTACACCACGATAGAGCTGGATGCGCTCCTTTGAACCCTCGATAATTTTGTAAGCGACAGTAACAGTGTCACCAGCCTTGAACTGCGGGTGCTGCTTGCCGGTTGCAAATGCTTCTTCAGCAACTTTGATCAGATCCATTTTTAATCTAAAAATCTTTAATGTTAATAGTTTTGCTGTATCGTTCCAACGCAACATAACAGGCAACTCTCCTATCTTCCTGCCAGCGATTACGCGGAAAGCGGGTGCAAAGGTACAAAAAAATTTGGAGATACCAAACTTTTTTCGTAATTTTGCATCAATAAAACTGCGTTATTATGGATAATACGTTGAAAAACATCTGTTTGGGGCTGCTGCTAATGGGGGCTGCCTCGTGTACTTCGCACTATGAACTGGTCGCAGTAGACCGTTCGCGAATCGTCATCGACAAACGCTTCGATGCTCATCCCGATGCTGAGGCGGCTGCATTCCTGGAACCTTATAAGGCAAAGGTCGACGAGGTGATGGCACCCGTGGTGGGTGAAGTGGCTCACGACATGGCAGCCTACCGGCCCGAGAGCGACCTCTCGAACCTGCTGCCCGACATCTTCATGGAAGCAGCGGCATACTATGGCGAGAAGACCGACTTTGCCGTCTACAACATGGGCGGCATAAGGGCGGCACTGTCGAAAGGCCCTGTCACCGTGGGCGATGTGCTCGACGTGGCTCCGTTCGACAATAAGATTTGCTTCCTCACGCTTAGCGGCGACAAGGTGATGGAGTTGTTCAGGCAGATAGCGGCACGAGGAGGCGAGGGCGTGAGCCACGGCGTGGAGCTGGTCATCACCAAGGATGGCAAGCTGATCTCGGCCAAGCTCAACGGCAAGGAAGTGGATCCACAGGCCAGCTACCGCATCACCACCATCGACTATCTGGCTCAGGGCAACGACCAGATGACGGCCTTCAAGAGCGGCACTAACCTGTACTCGCCCCAGGAGGAGAGCAACAACGCCCGTTTCGTCATCACCGACTTCTTCAAGCGACAGCAGGCCGAGGGTATCGTGGTCAGCTCAGAGGTGGAAGGACGCATCAAGGTTCAGTAACTTTATATTAACTGCTAAAAAACAAGTTCGAACAATGTTAAGGTACTCAAGTTCCCCACCCTTCAAACCTTTTAAGAACAACGAATTAAGACGAATTTCACGAATGACACAAATGAAAACAAGTTTTGCGAATTACATGCGCTCGGCTTTGCCGCTTGGCTGTAATTACACCCATTTGAACCAAGTTGTTATTTTATTATCACTAAAAAACTAATAATAAAACCCCAACGACAATGAAACATTATATATATAATAAGGTGTGGAGCGCTGCCATCGTGGCACTGCTCATGCTCGTGCCCACAACGGCCAGTGCCGGCGGCCCGAAGAAACTCACTATACTGCACACCAACGACACACACTCGTGCATCATGCCGCTGAACAAGAACCTGGCCGACACCATGCTGGCCGACCGCGGCGGATTCCTGCGACGCATCGCCATGCTGAAGGAGGAACGACAGAAGGATCCATTGCTGCTGCTCTTCGACAGCGGCGACTTCTCGCAAGGGTCAAGCTACTACACCATGTTCGAGGGCGACGTAGAGGTGGAACTGATGAACCAGATGCACTACGACGCCGCCACCATAGGCAATCACGAGTTCGATTTCGGGCTGGAGAATATGATACGCCTGTTCAAGAAGTGCAACTTCCCCATCGTGTGCTCGAACTATGACTTCGCCGACACAGAACTGAAGGACATCGTGAAACCCTATATCGTGATGAAGCGCAACGGCGTGAAGATAGGCGTCTTCGCTCTCTGTCCGCCCCTCGAGGGACTGGTGCTGTCGAAGAACTACGAGCCGATAAAGTTCATCGACCCCGTGGAGGTAAGCCGGAAGATGGTGGACGTGCTGAAGAAGCAGGAGAAGTGCGACCTCGTCATCTGCCTGTCGCACATGGGCTGGGAAACGAAGGAATATCCCGACAACACCATCCTGCCTAAGACCACGGGCATCGACCTGGTGCTGGGCGGACATTCACATACCTATCTGAAGAAGTTGGAATATGTCAACGATGCCAACAACCATGCAGTTCCCGTAGACCAGAACGGCAAGCACGGTGCCTTCGTAGGAAAGTTGGTGCTGACCATGAAGAAGAAGTGAGGTAATCAGCATCCCTCATTCCTCATCCCTCATCCCTCATTCCTTATTCCTTATCCCTCATTTCTCATTTACGCAGACAGCACCGGAACCAATTCGGTTCCGGTGCTGTCTGCTTTGGATATGAGGTGAAAGACTGCTACTTGGCAATCAGCTTCTTGCCGTCCTTGATGAGCAGACCCTTGGCGTTGCTGCTCACCTTCATGCCCATGAGGTTGTAGATGGCTCCGTCAGTGGCGATGCGGGCTTTCACCTCGCTGATAGCTGACGGGTCGGCTGCTTCCTCGTAGA
>JAILPA010000038.1 GCA_024690505.1 Prevotella sp. | reverse complement strand
ACAAGGGAGGGGAGAGGCGCGGGAAAGGCTCGCTACAAGGGAGGGGAGAGGCGCGGGAAAGGCTCGCTACAAGGGAGGGGATAGGCGCGGGAAAGGCTTGCGGCCTATTCGATGAACAGTTACACTCTTTTGTCCCTATGTCAAAATAGCACAAAAAATGTTAAGGCAATGTCAATAAGTTATGACTCGTACTGATAAACTCCTAACTTTTTCTTATCTTTGCACTTCAAAGTGACTACTTGAAATGAAACATATAAGGAATTTCTGCATCATAGCCCATATCGACCACGGAAAATCAACGCTGGCCGACCGACTCCTGGAACGCACACAGACCATTCAGGTGACCGAGGGGCAGATGCTGGACGACATGGATCTGGAGCGCGAACGCGGCATCACCATCAAGAGCCATGCCATACAGATGGAATATGACTACCGAGGCGAGGGGCGCGAGGTGAAAGGCGAGAAGCCAGCCGACGGGAAATACGTGCTGAACCTCATCGACACCCCGGGACATGTGGACTTCAGCTACGAGGTGAGCCGCTCGATTGCTGCCTGCGAGGGAGCGCTGCTGGTGGTTGATGCTACCCAGGGAGTGCAGGCGCAGACCATATCGAACCTCTACATGGCCATCGACAATAACCTGGAGATAATTCCTGTCATCAACAAGATAGACATGCCTTCGGCCATGCCCGACGAGGTGGAGGACGAGATAGTGGAGCTGATAGGATGCGACCCAAAGGACATTATTCGCGCCAGCGGTAAGACGGGTGAGGGCGTGGACGACATACTGAACGCCGTGGTGGAGCGCATACCCTGCCCCGTGGGCGACGAGACGGCCCCGCTTCAGGCCCTCATCTTCGACTCGGTCTTCAACTCGTTCCGCGGCATCATTGCCTACTTCAAGATTACGAACGGCATCATCCGCAAGGGCGACAAGGTGAAGTTCTTCAACACCGGCATGGAGTATGATGCTGACGAGGTGGGCGTGCTGAAGATGGACATGATTCCACGACAGGAACTGCGCACCGGCGACGTGGGCTACATCATCAGCGGCATCAAGGACTCGAAGGAGGTGAAGGTGGGCGACACCATCACCCACGTATCAAATCCGTGTGCCAAGGCCATCGAGGGATTCCAGGAGGTGAAACCGATGGTGTTTGCCGGTGTCTACCCCATAGACCCCACGGACTATGAGAACCTGCGTGCCTCGCTCGAGAAACTGCAGTTGAACGACGCCTCGCTGACGTTCCAGCCCGAGAGCTCCGTGGCCCTGGGCTTCGGATTCCGTTGCGGATTCCTGGGACTGCTGCACATGGAGATTGTGCAAGAACGGCTCGACCGCGAGTTCGACATGGACGTCATCACCACCGTGCCCAACGTGAGCTATATGTGCTATACGAAGCAGGGCGAGGAGAAGGAGGTGCACAACCCCTCGGGACTGCCCGACCAGACGATGATTGACCACATAGAGGAGCCCTACATACGAGCCTCGATTATTACCGCCTCGGCCTACATAGGCCCGATAATGACGCTCTGTCTCGACAAGCGCGGTGAGCTGATTGACCAGCAGTACGTGAGCGGCAACCGCATGGAACTGCACTTCATGCTGCCCTTGGGCGAGATAGTGATTGACTTCTACGACAAGCTGAAGAGCATATCGAAGGGCTATGCCTCGTTCGATTATCATGTGGACTGCTTCAGACCGTCGAAGCTGGTGAAGCTCGACATCCTGCTCAACGGCGAGCCCGTGGACGCCCTCTCCACGCTGACCCATCAGGACAACGCCGTGACGTTCGGCCGCCGTATGTGCGAGAAGCTGAAGGAGCTGATTCCACGCCAGCAGTTCGACATCGCCATACAGGCTGCCATAGGAGCGAAAATCATTGCCCGCGAAACTGTGAAGCAGGTGCGCAAGGATGTGCTGGCGAAGTGCTACGGCGGCGACGTGTCGCGTAAGCGCAAACTGCTCGAGAAACAGAAGCGCGGAAAGAAGCGCATGAAGCAGATAGGCAACGTGGAAGTGCCCCAGAAAGCCTTCCTCGCCGTGCTGAAACTGGATTAGTACTGAAGAACGAGGATTCTGCAATCCCACCATTGCAACAGTCTGTTCGTTCCCGGATTTCCTTTTAAGAGAGATAATTATCAAGCATAAGTTTATAAGATGGCAAACCTAAGTTTAACTCCCCGTGATGTGGCGCGCGAACTGGCCCGCCGTTACAGTACCATGACTCACGACGAACTCGACGTCCTTGAGAACATCCTTGTTGCCCGCAAATATGCCAAGGGCGAACTGCTGCTCAAGGAGGGCGACGTGTGTGAGAATATCTATTGGGTGGTAAAGGGCTTGGTGCGTCAGTTCTACTTCAAGAACGGTAAGGAACTGACCGAATACATGGCTACCGAGAACAGCATCGTGATGTGCATAGAGAGCCTGTTCAAGGAGGAACCCACGCGCCTGCAGATTCAGGCCCTCGAGCCCACCATCGTCTACACCATTTCCAAGAAGGAACTGGAGTCAGCAGCCATCAAGTGCGTGAACATCCAGATGCTTTACCGCAAGATTCTGGAGGAGTCGCTCATCATCAGCCAGCATCATGCCGACATGCTGCGCTTCGAGAGTGCGCAGGATCGCTACCAGAAGCTGGTGCAGCGCTCACCGCAGCTTGTACTGCGTGCACCGTTGGTATATATTGCCAGCTACCTGCAAATGACACCCGAGACGCTGAGCCGCGTGCGTACGGCGGTCGTCTCAGGCAGTTGAAATTCTAATTAGAATGTCAGGAAAATTCTAATTCGCGGAAAGTGCCGCACGACGGGACTTTTGGAAAAGCACCGCTTTGAGGGTGGAAAAGGATAGCTTTTTGCCCCTCAAAGCGGTGCTTTTGGTCTCTCAAGGTTGTCTTTCCCTTTTTGCGGAAATGTCGATGTAAAGAAGAACTGCCATCCGCTGCACTCCTATTTCCCCAAAGTCTTGATGACCTTGGCATCTTGGCGCACCATGATGATGCCCCTCTGTCGATTGCCTGAAGGAAGCTGTCGGCCCAGCAGGTCGTAGACGCCATGACCCTTCATTGATGCTCCATTCAGCATTGAAGCGATGCCGGCGCTCGTCTCGGTGTTGTTGGTGTTGAAGTTCTGGGTACCGCCACTATAGGTGATGGTGCCGTCGGCCTTGATGGCCTTTCCGGTGCCTTCGGTGATGTTCAGCGTGCCATCCTCCATGTAGAAGTTGCCAGTGTCTTCATCCTCATGATCAGCCGTGATGCCAGTCGAAGTAGTTCCGTCCAGTTCCACTTGTATGCCGTCTTCCTTCACGCCGCTGATAGTCACTTTGCCACTCTCCATGAGGAAGTACTGCTTGCAATGCATACCGTCCTTCTCGGCAGCGGTGACGTTCAGCGTCAGGTTCTTCACCTCCAGGTATTCCTTGCTGTAGATGCCGTGCTTCACGTTGCCAATGACGTTCAGCGTGCCTTTGCCCTTCAGCTTCAGGTGGCCTTTGCAATGGATGCAGCCGTTGTACGTGTCGTTGGCACCGTCGGTCAGCGTGTTGACCGTCCCGCTCTTGGCGCTCAGTTCCACGCGTTTGCCGTTCATCAGGGCCAGCGGTGCACCGCCCGGGTTGGTCAGCGTCAGACCGTCCACCTCCACCGTGCATTTGTAGGAGCCTTCCAGGGTGAAGCTGCCGTCGTCGGATCTGCCTGAGAGGTTATAGGTTATCTCGCCCGTGTCGTTGCTCGTGGTGAAGTTGACGCCAGCGAACGTGGGGTCTTGCACCAGTACGACGTGTGCCGACGTGCCGCTGCTCACGGTGACATACTGCTGAATATTGTCGGCCACGGTCACGACGGCCGTTGAGCCGTTGTAGACAATGGTCACGGTGTTGTCCTTGATGGCATGGGCGGTGAGCAGACCGGCCATCAGGGCCACGAAAGTGAGTAGAGATTTCTTCATGTTGGTGATGTCGGATTGTTAGTTATGGATAGAAATAGATAGTAGTGAAAAGAAAACAAGAAGCGGGAGTCAGCCCTTCGGCCAGCGTCCCGCTCAGTTCTGTCAGCTTATTATTTAATAAGGTTGTTGATGGCATCGGCAGCCCCTTCGGGAATCTGTTCCTTCACCGCATCGGGAATGGGAAGGTTGCCCAGGAAGCCACTGACGAAGTTATCGCTTGTAATCATATTCACCAGCCCTGACAGCTCCTCGTTGTTGCCAATCAGATTTGTCACCTTGTCCTTGTTGGCAGCCAGGAACTCTTTGGCTTTGGCTGCATACTCCTTGGCTTGCTCAACCTTGCTTCCCGTGGCCAAGTCCTTCACTTTCTCGATAATAGCCATCAGTTTGGCCTTGAACGTGCCCTGGTCGCCACTCTTCAGACCCTCATCGAGCGATGCCGTCACCTGATCTGCCGATTCGGGCATGGGGGCCTGTTGGTCGGCCTGTCCGGGGGCAGCAGTCTTTCCGCCACAAGCAGCTAACGTCATAGCAGCAACTGCCAACATTGCAAATACGAACTTTTTCATAAGTGTAAAATAATTAAATGTTATTAGTAAAAGGTTTATTTCGTTGGCAAAATTACGTAATAAAGTTGATATAAGCAAAAAAAAATACAAATTCATTTGGCTGATAAGAAAAAATTTGCTATTTTTGCCCTGTGTTATATGCGAATTAAACCATTTTCCAATGATACAAGGCGTGACTAAAAGCCGAGTCGTGGGAGTATATATTGGTGCGCAGACCACCAATTATGCTATTGTTGACGTACGAGGCAACATCATTGCACAGGGTGAGTTTCCCACTCAGGATCATCCCGACATCAGTGAGTTCACGAACTATCTGAGCGAGCGACTTATGATGCTGATGGAGGAGAACGGTGGCTACGACAGTATCCATTCTGTGGGTATTAGCGTGTCCAGTGGCAATTTCTGCACAGGTCATATCGAAAACTCACCTAACCTGCCATGGAAGGGGCGTGTGCCCTTGGCAGCCTTCATGCGCGACCGCTTGGGCATGGCCGTGGCTGTGGGCAATAATGCCCATGCCCGCTCTTTGGGCGAGCATACCTATGGCATCGCTCATGGCATCAACGACTTCGTGGTCATCACCATGGGCACAGGTCTGGGCAGCTGTCTCTTCTCTAACAATCATCCCCATTTGGGGAAAAACGGCTTTGCAGGAGAGATAGGACACGTTTGCGTGAAGCCCAACGGGCGCCAGTGTGGGTGTGGCTCAAAGGGCTGCCTTGAGACCTATTGCTCCGAGAGAGGCGTGCTGTGTACTGCACGTACCTTCATGGATAATAGCGATGCCCCCTCGCTGATGCGTGGCTGTGACAACCTCACGTCGCAGCAAATCATCGATTTCTGCGAACAGGGCGACCAGATGGCCATCAAGGTGTTTCAAGTGACAGGCGAAGTACTGGGCGTAGCCCTGGCCAATTACGCCTCGGTCATCAATCCTGAGGCCTTCATCTTTACAGGTAGCCTGTCGCGTGCAGGCAAGTGGCTGATTGACCCCGCACGCAAAGCATTCGAAGCCAACGTGTTCTACTACACCGACAGCCCGGTGAGCTTCCTCGTGTCATCACTTTCCGATGACGAGCGTAACCTGCTTGGCGCCAGTGCCTTGGCGTGGGAAGTGCAGGAGTATTCCCTGTTCAAGTAGTACACATCATCGACAGTAAGGATGTCAGTTATAGAAAGAGACAATCAAAATCAGATAATATGACAGTAAATACGATAAAAACCCGCGTCATAGGAGTTGATATCGGCATCGAAAGAACCAGTATGGCCATTGTCGATGTACGTGGAAACATCATTGCACGTGATGGGTTTCCCATGGAGGGCCTCGACACCGTTCACGACTACGTGGGTGTGCTGAGCGAACGAGTCGTCATGCTGGCCGAAGCCAATGGTGGATTTGAGGGAATACGCTCTATGGGTATCAGCGCTCCCAGCGGCAACTACCTGACGGGGTGCATCGAGAATCCGCCAAACCTGAATTGGAAAGGTCAGGTGCCTCTGGCTGCGCTGCTGCGCGACCGTCTGGGGCTGGCAGTGGCGTTGGCCAACGATGCCCATGTGTCGGCATTGGGCGAGTACGTCTATGGTTGTGCTCACGGACTGAAGAACTTTATCACCATGACTCTTGGCCACGGCATAGGCAGTTGCATCTTCTCCGAGGGGCAGCCCCATCTGGGGGCCGATGGCTTCGCAGGCGAGGTAGGCCATACTGCGGCTGTGCCAGGAGGACGCACCTGCGGCTGTGGGAAGAGGGGCTGTCTTGAGGCCTACTGCGGCGCTGCCGGCATCGTGCTTACAGCCAAGGAGATGATGAGCGAGAGTAACGAACCGTCGCTCATGCGCAATGCTGAGAAACTGACGCCAAAGCTGATTACTGAGTACTGCGAGAAGGGCGACAAGATGGCCATCGAAGTCTACCGCCGCACAGGTAAAGTGCTGGGACTCAGTCTGGCAGGCTATGCCTCCATACTCGACCCAGAGGCTATCATCTTCACCGGAGGCATTGCCTTGGCTGGACACTGGCTGATAGATCCTGCCAACGAAACCTTCGAAGAACACGTGTTCCACAACATTAGGGGACGGGTGAGGCTCTTGATCTCATCAATCGACAATAATGAGCGCGACGTGCTGGGAGCCAGCGCATTGGCATGGGGCATCAAGGAATACTCATTGTTCAAGTGATGGACGTAGAACATATAAATCGGATTATTTACGAAAAGCCAAACCTCAGTACCGCCCTCGGGATGGAGTTCGTCTCCACACCCGAGGACGATACGTGTATGGCGCGAATGAAAGTAGATGAGCGTAACCGCCAGCCCTTCGGATTCCTCAGTGGCGGCGCCTCGCTGGCACTGGCCGAGAATGTGGCTGGTGTGGGCTCGTCGGCGCTATGTCCTGGTGTGCCCTGTGTGGGCATCGAGGTGAGTGGCAGCCACGTGAAGGCCGTCACCGAGGGTGATACCGTCACGGCCTATGCACGACTGCTGAGTAAGGGCACCACGCTCCACGTATGGCAGGTCGACATCCGCAATTCGGCTGGCGAACTCATATCAAGCGTGCGTGTGACAAACTATATCATCAAGTCAAAATGACTGCTTTCGCCCTTTACCGATTGCCTTATGAACAACAATGCACATTGGTGGAGCAGACTGCTGACGCGCCGCAGGAGCTCGATTCGTGTGTTGACCTGAATGGCAGCACGGGCTTCGTGGTGGCGCCGTTCAGCATCACCCCTTCTACGCCGCTGCTGCTGATTCGCCCTGACGTAGTGAACAGCTTTCCCCAGGCCGAAGTGTTGACGGCTGCTCAGAGGGTGGCGCTGCTATGCGAGAAGCTGATGGCTGCCGTATCGACGGCGACGTCAGCCGTATCCCGAGGCGACTATGCCATTGACTTTGCCAATTTCCTGTCGCGGTTGCAGGCAGGCGAGTTCCAGAAGATAGTGCTGGCTCGTAGTGCCAGCTGTGACCTCCCCGTTAGTCCCTTGGCCATGTTCCATCGCGCCTGCACAGACTATCCGCGCCTTTTCATTGCCCTCGTAGGAACGCCACAGGGCGGACTATGGCTCGTAGCCACGCCTGAGGTGCTGCTCGAAGGCGACGGCACCCGCTGGCACACTATCGCCCTGGCAGGTACCATGCGCCTTGAAGGGGCTGACCTTGATGGTGAGGGCGAGCATGTGTTGTGGTCGGCCAAGAACATCGAGGAACAGCGGGTGGTGGCTACTTACATAGCCCAGTGCCTGGCCCGCTTTGCTGCCGATTTCCATGAAGAGGGGCCGCGCACCGTGCGTGCTGCCGACCTGGTGCATCTGCGCAGCGACTTCGAGTTCACATTGCAAGACAACGGTGGGGTAGGGCACCTGCTTCAAGCCCTGCATCCCACACCTGCCGTCTGCGGTCTGCCCAAGCAGCGTGCATGGCAGTTCATTATGAAACACGAGCGCAATCCCCGCCGCTACTACAGCGGTTTCATGGGGCCACTGGCCCTTAATCCTCAGTCTTGCGTCCCTATGGCAGCAAACGGACAGAGCTCGAGCGTCTCATTACCCGCCTCTCACCTCTATGTGTCCCTGCGCTGTATGCAGCTTTTTTCTTCCCACGGTGTGCTCTATGCCGGAGGAGGACTGCTGCGTGAAAGCCAAGAAGAGCAGGAGTGGCAGGAGACCGAGGCCAAGATGAACACCATGCGCCAGCTGACGAGAATGAAGACAGGAGAATGAAGAATCAAGAATAGGCCAACTATGTATTCGTCGAAAGAAAACGTCAATATCCTTACGTCCTTGCTGGTGGCCCACGGCATTCGCCATGCGGTGGTGTGCCCTGGCAGTCGCAATGCACCCATCGTTCACAACTTGAACGAATGTCCTGACATTACGTGCCATCCCGTCACCGACGAGAGGTCGGCCGCTTTCTGCGCCTTAGGCATGGCACAGGCCCTCGACCAGCCCGTGGCTATTTGTGTCACCAGTGGCTCAGCCCTGTTGAATGTGGCACCTGCCGTGGCCGAGGCACACTACCAGCACCAGTCGCTTGTGGTCATCTCGGCCGACCGTCCGCAGGCATGGATAGGACAACTCGACGGTCAGACCCTGCAACAGCCGGGGGCGCTTGGGCCTTGGGTGGCACTGAGCGTGACGCTGCCCGAACCCGCTACCGACGTGGAGCGCTGGCACTGCAACCGCCTGGTGAACCAGGCGTTGCTCGAGGCATGGTGCGACCACCGCCCCTGCGTACATATCAATGTGCCTATCAGCGAGCCGCTGTTCCAGTTCACCATGGAGAGCCTGCCCGCTGAGCGCGTCGTCAGCCGCTTTATTGTTGCTGCTGACTACGATTGTATTCCCCAACAGCTTGTCGACGACTTGATAGCGGCTAGTCGCCCCGTGGTGGTCATGGGCCAGATGTCGCCCCATCGCTTCGAGTCAGCCGACTACAGTGGGCTATTCGGACGAGTGGTGGTGCTTCACGAAGCACTGGCTCCCTACGGCCGTGTGAGCCATTTCGACGAGGTGCTTGCCGCCGCCCCACCACCTTCCCCCGACTTCGTTCTGTATGTGGGCGATGCTGTGGTGAGCAAGCGGCTGAAGCATTTCCTTCGTAGCAATGTCGAGGCCCGCACATGGCGTGTGAGTGCCACAGGTGAGGTGGAGGACACGTTCCAGAACCTGCGTGGCATCATCATGGGCGATGCCGAGTCGGTTATCGCTGCGCTGAGCCGCAAGCTTGGCCGTTTAGGGGGATTGGGAGATTCGTCGTTTGGTCGTTTAGGGAAGTTACCTCACCAACCGACTAAACCACTAACCTATCCAGCTACCAACTATCGTCGCCAATGGTTGCAACTGCTTACGAAAGCTGCCGACCATTGTTGTGCCTTCCAGCCCGAATACTCGCAGATGGCAGTCGTGAAATACTTCGAGGAACAGGTGGGCCAGATGCCTGATGCGCCGCAGGTGCACTATGCCAACAGCAGTGCCATCCGTCTGGCTAATATCTACGCCAGCCATCACGTCTGGTGCAACCGCGGTGTGAACGGCATCGAGGGCTCGCTCTCTACTGCTGCGGGCTTCTCACTGGCAGGACGAACCCTAACCCTCTGCGTCATTGGCGACCTTAGCTTCTTCTACGACCAGAATGCTCTGTGGAATACCTGTCTGGATGGCAACCTCCGCATCCTTCTGCTCAACAATGGCACGGGCGGCATCTTCACCCGTCTGCCAGGACTGGAACAGAGTCCCGCCCGCGATAGTTTGGTGGCCGGACAGCATCATACCTCGGCTCGTGGCATCTGCGAGCAGAACGGTGTGACCTATATCGAGGCCCACGACACGGACGACATGAAAAGAGGCATCGACCGCCTCCTTTCGGTCAATGCCTCTCGTCCTGTGCTGCTTGAGGTCTTCACCACGGCCGCTGACGACCAGCGAGCCTTAGGCCTCTATTACACCACCCTTCAGGTTTAGCCAATCTCAATCTGACGGCTCACTTTCACCTTTTCCTGAACCTGCTTCGGCAGTTCCACCGTCAGCACGCCATGCTCCACACGTGCCTTGATGTGCTCACGCTCAACGTCGTCGGGCAGAATCAGCGTCTGCTCATACTTCGAGTACGAGAACTCGCGACGCAGGTAGCGGGCGTTCTTTTCCTCATCTTTCTTCTCCTCCTTCTGTTCCATCTTGATGATGAGGTTTCCCTCGTCGTTGATGTGCACGTTGAAGTCCTCTTTCTTCATGCCCGGGGCTGCCAGCTCCACAATGTAGGCCTTGTCCGTCTCCTTCACGTTGATGGCAGGAGCCGTGGCGCTTGCCTTCGGCATAAACTCAGTGTTGAAAAGATCGTTGAACACTGTGGGAATCCAGCTGTTTGTTCTCATCATTGGCATCATAGTTTTGTCCTCCTAATTGTTTTTTTATTTGTTGGTAAATGTTGTTTGTTGTTCTCTTGTCCGAGTTCCTTTCGGTTCTCGCTTAAGAAAATGCAACAACAATGCCAATGCTGTTTTGTGTGACATACTGGCACGAAATGGTGACACAAAGACATCTTTTATGGATGGAGGACAACCTCTCAGACGTTCTGTAGCTTACCAGCCCAGCTTGTTTTTGGCTTCGTTGATGGCATCTTGAAGCTGCGATACCTCGTTCAGCACCGATCTTCCTGTTTCGTTTTCTCCTGATGTGTTTTCCTCAATCCGTTCCCTCTCTTTCATATAGGCATCTAACTCCTCGTCGGTGACATCCATCATCTGTTTGCACTGGGCAAACTGCTGTTTCATTTTGAGCAGGAATCCGCTACTCAATAAGGCTTCTTGGAAGAAATCGAATTTGAGTGTGCCCTTTAGTGTATTATAAGGTTCGTCTCTGTTTAGCCTATAATTCATTCTGCGGACTGAAACATGTCTGGATCTCCGATAAGCGCAAACTTTTCTGAACTGAAAATAATTTGTTACTAATTATCTTGGCTGTTTCAGATAATGTTTGTAACTTTGCAGTGGATTATACCATATATATATATATTAATAGCAGCGAATGGAACGAGTAAACAGCCAACCGATAGTGGACTTGTATCTGGGCGATTGTTTGGAGCAGTTGCAACTAATTGCCGACAATTCCGTAGACCTGATTGTGACGTCCCCGCCTTATGCTGACCAGCGTAAGACGACCTACGGTGGTGTCAAACCCGATGACTATGTTGCTTGGTTTATTCCCATTGCTACTCAGCTGTTGCGTGTGTTGAAACCAACGGGTACTTTTATCCTCAATATCAAGGAGAAAGTGGTCAATGGTGAGCGCAGTACCTATGTGCTGGAGCTCATCTTGGCTATGCGGAAGTTGGGATGGCTGTGGACGGAGGAGTTTATCTGGCACAAGAAGAACTGCTATCCTGGCAAGTGGCCAAACAGATTCCGTGATGCCTGGGAGCGACTGTTGCAGTTCAACAAGGACAAACAGTTCAACATGTTTCAGGATGCTGTGATGGTGCCTACTGGTGACTGGGCCAAGGCTCGGCTGAAGCATCTGAGCGAGACCGACATGCGCCGTGACAACTCAAAGGTGCTCAGTGGCTTTGGTAAGAATATCTCTAATTGGGTCGGTCGCGATATGTCTTATCCCACAAACGTGCTCAACCTGGCTACTGAGTGTGGCAACAAGAACCATAGTGCTGCTTTCCCAGAGGCACTTCCTTCATGGTTTATCAAACTGTTTACTCAAGAGGGTGACTGGGTGCTTGACCCCTTCATGGGCAGTGGCACTACTAACATTGCTGCGACGAAACTTCTGCGTAACAGCATAGGCATCGAGATACTGCCTGAGTATTACAATCGTGTAAAGTCGCTTTATCAGCAAGACAATCTTTTCGCTCCCATTATATATGAACACAAAACTCATACAAGAAGTATCCCTTTACGTGAAAGAGAATATAGCCTCTTTCCACCAGAGCAGAATCAACAAGTTGGAAACGCTTAGACTGGGCGATTTCATAAAGCGAAAGAATCCTTATCTCTACAAAGCTAAGCATCTTACTACGGCAAACGATATAGTGAAGAGTTGGGCTGATGCCTATTTGTCGTCAGCAGAAGAAACAATATTTGGCGACTGGTTGGAAGGACTTGCCATCTTTGTCTGCTCAAAGGTGTATGGCGGCAAGAAATCGTCGACCACGGGAATCGACTTGGAATTCGACAAAGATGGGGTTCGATATATTGTGTCTATAAAGTCGGGGCCAAACTGGGCTAATGCCAATCAGAAGAAACAAATGATTAACAACTTTAAGACAGCCAAAAAGGTTCTGCGTACCAGTAGGTCGAACATGAACATTCAGGCTGTGAATGGTTGTTGCTACGGTAAGGATTCCAAGCCTGACAAAGGCGACTATTTCAAATATTGTGGCCAAGAATTCTGGACGTTCATTTCTGGCGAAGAGTCTCTTTATACTGACATCATCGAATCCTTAGCCACGAATGCAAAAGAGCAGAACGAGGCATATATGGTGGAATATGGCAAGATGATTAACAAGATAACGAAAGAATTCATGGCTAACTATTGTCTTGAGGACGGAAGTATCGATTGGATGAAGATTGTGGAAATCAATTCAGGAAAGTACTGAAAGTCCTATCCATCGAGTGATGGCTGGCAATTAACTAAAGTGCGTTGGTGATGGCAAACAGAAATTGTTAGATGTTGCTGTCCGCATACTGCCATAACAGTTTGATTGGGATGGAAGAATGTTATGAAAATTCCAATTCGCGGAAAATACCATGCAACAGGACTTTTGGAAAAGGACAGCTTTGAGGGTGGAAAAGGACAGCTTTTTGACCCAAAAAGCTGTCCTTTTCCACCCTCAAAGCGGCGCTTCCCTTTTTGTAAGAATATACGTGTAAAGAAAAATGACACTGGATTTGTTCTTTGCAACGGACTAAACGGACTAAACGGACTAAACGGACTAAACGGACTTACGCGGAATGACCGAGAAAGACCGAGATAGTCCGCTGCCAAAAGAATAATCAGGCCAAGCCCTTTCCTTGTCAAAAAGGAATGAGCGGCCCCTGATTCAGAAGCCCTCGCCCGGTCCGCCTCCGAAGCCACCGGGACGTCCGCCTCCGAATCCACCGGGACGTCCGCCTCCGAATCCGCCGGGACGCCCGCCTCCGAATCCACCAGGCATTCCGTCGAACGACGGACGCTGCTCCTTGCCAATATCGAGCAGCAGCTTCACCAGTGCACGTCGGCGCTGTGTCCATGTGGGATAGTCGTCGGCACGGAGCGTCTTTACACTGAATCCGGGCATCTGGGGCATCCCCTGCATGAAGTCGAGGGTGCTGGTGGTGAGGATGCATGGTCTTGTCTTGCCGTCGGCAATCAGACGGTCGGCAATGGCATCGGCTCCTCCCACTTTGAACCAGCTCTCCATGGTGTCGTCCTTACCGGGCACGAGCTGTATGAAGGTGGGGAACTGCATGGGGCCGCCAGTTTGCATGGGGGCGGTGTACCAGCCCTCCTTCCGCTCCATGTCGTAGCTGATGCGTCCGTGGGCAATGTTGCCCTGCGATGCGAAGTTGAAGGGCGAGCGGGGATTGTCGGCCACGCTGTACTTGAATCCTCGGTCGGGTGAGAGGAACATGTTGCTGGGGTCGGCCACGCGTGTGCCGTCGACCACGAAGCAGTATTTGAATGTCTCGAAGACCAGGTCGCTGCGTGTGGTGCTCCACACGCCGTCGCTGTCGCGCTCCATCGCTACCGGCTGGGGCAGCACCTCGCACTCCAGCTCAACCTTTTGTGCATTGGGGGCCTTGAAGCGGAAGGTGACGCCCATGTCGCTGTATTCGGGTGAGATGATGGGCTTGGGGAAGAGACGTGCCATGACGCCCGGTGTGAACTGTTGCTCCTGTCCTGTAGCGGCGGGAGCGGGCTGGGCATCTTTCATGGCTGCCTCGGCGGCCTTCTTGTTGAAGAGCAGGGGCAGTGTCTTGTAGAGGAAGTACTTGGCATTCATCCAGGTGTGACCGAACTTGTCGGTGGTGAACTCCTTCACGCTGGTGATGCCTTTCTTGTCGAGGAACTCCATGTAGTCGCGGGCATTGCCGTAGAGGAAATCGTCGGTGCCCACGCCCAGCCAGAAGAGGTGGATTTTCTTGTTGGTCTCGCTGGCCTGGTCGTACACATTGGGAATGTCGGTCGAGGTGAACGAGCTATAGGAACAGAGATAGGAGAACTTGTCGAGGTTTGTCAGTCCGTTGAAGAGGGCCTGGTTGCCACCCCGCGAGAAACCGCCGATGGCGCGGTTGTTGCGGTCGGCCTTGGTGCGGTAGGTCTTGTCGATGAAAGGCAGCAGGTCGTTGATGAGGTCGAGGCTGAAGACGTCACCCCCGAAACGCATGGCAGCAGCCATGGCATCTGAACGTTCCTTCGTTGTGGCACCGGGCACGGTGGTGGGTGCATCCTGCAACTTCAGCTTCATGGGGTTGCCATAGGGCAGCACCACTATCATCTCCTTGGCCTGACCATCGGCCAGCAGGTTGTCGAGGATGAAGTTCACCCGGCCCACCTTGTAGTACACCTCTTCGGTATCGGTGGTGCCGCTGATGAGGTAGAACACGGGATAGCGCTTCTGCGGGTTCTCGCGGTAGTTTGGTGGCAGACAGACCACGGCATGGTTGGTGGCACCGAGACTTTGGGAGTAGTAGCTGACGTATTCCACGGCGCCGTGCGGCACGGGGCGTATGTCGTGGGGAAGGTTTCCCTGGCGGGCAGGAATCTCCAGGAGACTGTTCTTGAAGCCCTCGTTGGGGAAATACTGGTCGCACTGTGGATCCATGACGCTCACCCCGTCGACGATGAAGCAGTAAGGGTACATGTCGGGTGCAACGGGGGCGTTCTTGTCGCCTTTCGCACCGAACGTGGCAGTCCAAAGTCCCGTGTTGGCGTCGCGGGTCATAGGCTGTCGGCCGGCAAACTGCACATCGACCATCACCTCCTTGGCTTGGTCGTTCTTGTACTGGAAAGTCACCGTTCCGTCTGCGTTGCAGATGGTGGAACCCTGGGCAGAGGCCATGGTGGCACAGCCCAGGAGCAACAATGTTAGTAGGTTCTTTTTCATAGTGGTAGTCAGTTATTGTGGTTATTCTTTATTTCTCATTCCTCATTTCTCATTTCTCATTTCTCATTTCTCATTCCTTATTATCTTCTCAGCTCGCTTGGCTTGCGTCCCGTCTTGGCCTTGAACTTCGACGAGAAGTAGTCGGGCGAGTCGAAGTTCAGCCTGTAGGCAATCTCCTTGATACTCATGTCGGTGGTGGTGAGCAGTTCCTTGGCCCGTTGCAGGCGCAGATCCTGCTGGTAGGTGGCAGGGGAGAGACCGGTGAATTCCTTGAACAGTTTGCGGAAGTTCGAGTAGCTGACACCGATGTCCTCGGCCACCTGCTGAATGGTGAGTGGCGACTCCAGCTCCTCGCGGATGCGCAGACGTGCCCGGTAGATCATTTCCACCTGCTCCTGGTTGCGGTTCTTCAGCTCAATGTTGCGTTCGAGCGAATACATCAGGCCAATGAGGTGGTTGACGATGCCCGCCAAGAGTTGTTGTGTGAAGGCTTCCTCTTCCAGTGCGGCGTGGTAGGCGTCCTTGTAGAGTCGCACGATGCTGTCGGAGTAGCCTACGTGGTAGACGGGCTTGGTGGGACTGAGGAACCCAGCCCTGACGCGGGCGTCCATGTTGTCGCCCTTGAATCCTATCCAGTATTTCTTCCATCCGCGCTTGGGCGAGGGATGGTAGCTGTGCCATTCGCCCGGGAAGAGCAGGAAGAAGTCGCCCTCCTTGAGCGGTGTGGAGGCCACGTTGCGACTGTGGAAGATGCCTTCGCCCTCGATGATGTATAGCAGCTGATACTCGGGCAGCGTGCGCCCCTTCTGCAGGTCGAAATAATAGCCGTCGGCGTGACCACGGGTGGGGTAGGGGTCGCCTGGCGCAATCTCTTCATATCCAATGGTGGTGACGGTGAGGCCCCACAGCGCATCGCGCTCGTTGGCTAGCATGTATTTACTTGTCTGCATAGAGTTCTGAGGTTTGATGGAAAATAACTTGTTTTCATCTAAATGCGCGAAAGAGACGAATGGCGTTTTTCGTTGTTCTCAGGTATTTCGATGTTCTAACTATTATGCCACAGCGGCACTTCCCTCCCCTCGGGGATGGTCTGGGAGTGGGTTGGGCGTGCTTGGATCCCTGAGTGTGCCTGAACCTGACACGACAGGTATCCAGAACCAGAAGGTGGAACCGTGGCTAGGCCCTTTGCTGAGCACGCCTATCTTTCCGTTCAGTCGCTCCACGATGCTGCGGCAGATGTTCAGGCCCATGCCTGTTCCCTGTACGAACTCGTCGAGCTTGACGAAGCGCTCGAAGATAGCGTGCTGCTTGTCGATGGGGATGCCGATGCCGGTGTCCTCGCAGTAGAAGTAGAGCCCTTCGCGCTCCTGGCCCATCACCTCTTTCTGGTAGCGGTAGCCCAGACGGATGTGCCCCTTGCGGGTGAACTTCACGGCGTTGGTGACGAAATTGGTGAGCACCTGCTGAATGCGGCCGGTGTCGATGTAGGTGATGTAGGAAGCGTAGGGGGAGTCCTTGATGATGCTGATATGAGAGCCCTGCACACGCTGCTGCAGGGTGAGGAAGATGTCGTCGAACACCATGGCGAGGTCTACCTCTTTCAGTTCGATGGCAGTGGGGCCCTGGGTGATGCTGGTTGCCTCGATGATGTCGTTGATGAGGCGCTGGAGCATGTCGGTGCTGTTGCGTATGATGCGCACGTATTCACTCCGCTCTTCGCAGGCGCCCATTGCTTCGAGCACGCTCGAGAAGCCAATGACGGCGTTGAGCGGCGTGCGCAGCTCGTGGGTCATGGAGGCCAGGAATGCGCTCTTCAGCTTCACGCTGTCCTTGGCCTGCTCGGTTACTTCTTCCAGCCGTTTCCGGGCATCGTACAAGGCACTGACGTCGCGCGAGATGCCTTCGTGGCCTATGATGTTGCCAAAGGAGTCGATCACAGGTGCGAATGACTCGATAAACGTAGTGCCATGCATTCTGCTGCTTGGCCGCGTGAGGTGTATGGTGTAGGTCTGATGGTCGTAAGAATGGCTGTCGGTGAGGAGGCTGAGGAAGGTTTCACGCTCGGGCTCTATCAGGAATCTGGAGCAGAAGGCGTCAACGTCGTGTACGTACTCAGGATCGTCGGGCGTGCGGTAGAATGCCAGCTTCTCGCTTGGGGAGTCATGGTACATCAGGTAGCGGTCGCTGTTGCTCAGCAGATAGTCAAGCCACACTTTCTGCATCTGTATGTGCTGCTCAAGGTGCTGTCGGAGGTTCACCATCTGTTGCATCTTGACGTAGTGCTGGCGCACTGACGTGACATCGACCGTGGAGCAGAAATAGTACACCAGTTCGCCTTGTTCGTTGAACAGCGGACGTATCTCGTACTCGGTGTATATGTTCATGCCCAACTCGGGATATTCCATGTGGGTACAGTTCTGGAAGGAGTGGGTTGAACCATAGGGATAGGCGTAGCGGATTTGGGGAATATCGAACATGCTGACCGAATCCCAGTAGCGTTGGTTTTCGGGGTTGTCGATGATGCCGCACATCTTGCGCATCTGGTCGTTTAAGTCAATGAGCGTGCCATGTTTGTCGTAGAACGAAAGGGCGAAGAATGGCAGGTTCGACAGCTTCTTGTATTTCGCGGTCTGTTTGCGGTTGGCCTGCTCGGCCTCCTCGTTGTGGGTCACGTCGTGGATGGCGTTGATGATGTATGCGGGCTTGCCGTCACTGTCCAGCTCGAGAATGGCGTGTCCGTTGAAGTAGAGCCAAGTGGTGTCGTCGTCGAATGTCTTCCAGCGTTTGTTAAGCTCGAATTTGCGCTCACGCCCGCTGAGCAGGGTGTCCATCTTCTTGCGGAACTCGGCCTGCTCGCTGGGGTGTATCTGCTGAATGAATTGTTCGAGCGTGCAGCCCTCCTGTGGGAGAATATTGCCGTAGAGGTTGGTCATCAGGTCGCGGCGGATGTCGTACTCGGTTACGTCGAAGTCGCCCATGTGTAGGGCCTTGAACATCATGTTGTTCAGTTCGGAGCTGCGGTTCGTCACCGTCTTCACGTAGCGTCGCGCCATGCGGTTCATCAGATAGAAGATGGCGGCCAGCACAATGATGCCGAGAATGATGAAGATGAAAATGGGCAGACGGCTGTCGTGGATGCGCTCGGGGTGCAGCCACTTGTCGTTGATGGCTTGAATGTCGCCCTGCTGCTTCAGACGCGAGTACTGGTCGTCCATCGACTCTACCAGGCTGTGGTCGTGGCCAATGATATGGACTTCGCTGACTGGGATGGGAACGGCGTTGATGACGACGCCGTCGAGATTATACTCGCGTATCTTCCATTTCAGCGGCTCCTCGCCCCAGAGGAAATACTTGTAGATGCCGTCCTTCAGTCCGGTGAGGGCTGCCTTTGGTGACTGGAACTCTACCTTTCCGGCGCGGGTTGAGTCGAGATCCTTGAAGAAATGGGTGTTGTAGTCGGCCGTCTTCAGAACCAGTCCGTCTCTCAGCAGGTCGTCGTAGGTCAGTGTGCGTGCTGAGTCGCCCAGGGAGACGGCACAGATGCGGTTGGCATGGATGACGTTCTCGGAGATGGCATAGCTGCCGTTGCGGTAACGGTTGCTGTTGGCAAGGATGATGTCAGCATCGCCTCGCTCGAACATCTTCAGCGCCACGCTCCAGTCTTTAAGTACATATTTGTAGGGGACGCCCATCCCGTCGAGCACCGCTTTCATCAACTCGGTGTTGATGCCCGAGGGATGACCTTCGCGGTCGAGGAACTCATAGGGCGGCTTGTCCCAGTCACCGACAATGATGAGGGGATGGCTTGTGGTGTATCTTGTCTTCCACGTTTGGCCGATGGCGGTTAATGCTGACAGCTGGCAAAGAATCAGTGCCAGCATCAGCAACCGTAGTCCAACGGTATGGCTTGTTATATGGCGTGGTCTTTTCATTGCTCCTCTGTTTTGATTTCTGTTGCTTGTCCGAGGGTTACGATGGCTGTTACTCTGCCAATCGTTTGCGTTTGATGACCGAGGCGTGGCAGGGGATGGTGATGTAGACGGTGGTGCCTACGCCCTCCTCTGAGTCGATTTCCATGGTGCCGTTCATTTGCCGCACCACCTCGTGGCAGATGGCCAGTCCCAGCCCTTTGGTGTTCTGCAGCTTCCTTTCCAGCTGCATGTTGATTTGGGCCAGTTCGTCCTTGGAAATGCCCACCCCGGTGTCGATGACGGAGATGATGGGTCGTCGGCCGATGTATTCGTAGCGTGCTCTGACGCTCCCTTCGCTTGTGTGCTGTGCCGAGTTGGCAGTGAGCTGTGCGATGGCACTTCCCAGCAGTTCGGTGTTGATGTCGACTACCAGGGATTTGTAGGGTTGTCTGCAATATATCTGGTCTTGTCATTGCGGTATTTGTCCCAACCGCAGGCACATTGGATGTCGAAGAGTGGTGCCAGGTCGTTGGTTGTGTTGTTGTATTCCTGCATGTGTGCCTCAAGCCGCGACAGGAAGAGGATGTTCTCGATGAGGTGGAGCAGGTTGTCGGCATTGCTCTGTATGCTGTTTATCAGTTGTGTCTCGTTGGCAGATGGCTTTTCGGGGTTGAGGGCGCTGGCCGCTTTCATCACCGTCTGCATGGGCTCCTTGATTTCTTGCACCATGTTCTTCATAAAGGTGGTTTTGGCGTTGTCCACCTCCTGCACCTCAGCCTCCTTTTGTGCGATGGCGTTCTCAATATGGCGCAGTTCGCTGAAGTCGAGGCAGAGGCCCTGATATTCCACCACATTACCCTTGGCGTCGTATTTTGGCTTTAGTCGGAATTGCAGTCTCATCGGCAGTCCGCCTTTGACGCGCAGGGTGGTCTGGATGTCCGCCCGTATGTCGGTGTCTTCGCCGCTGTCCATCTTTGCCAGCAGTCGCATGGTGAGTTTCTTTGCACGGTCGTCGACAAGCGACATGCAGCGCGTCTGTGTCAGTGCGTGCTGCACCTTGTTGGCGCTTTGGTAGATGGTGAACATGTGTGTGGTGGGCGAATAAGATGCCATACGCACATCGCTCTCGCTGAGCACGCGGTCGATGTATCGCTCGTACTCTTGGTTCTCGTGGGTCAGCTGTTGTATCTTGTCCTGCTCCGACTGTACCTTGTAATAGTCGGCCCTGACCGAACTGACGTCACGGCAGATGGCAAAGATGCCGAAGGGCTCTCCCTCCTCGTCGCACACGGCCATGAGGTTGTACTCCACGCAGATGATGCCGGTGAGCTTTGCCTGTGGCAAATGGCGCTTGCTGGCCGGAATGCGGTCGATGTTGATGAACTGTGTGGCGTGCATGTCGTCCAGTTGCCCGATGGGGGTAGGGTCGAAGCTCAGCATGTCGTAGATGGTGACGTTGCCGGCTGCCATAATCTCCTGACGGTCGCACTGGTAGATGTCGCACGCCTTGTCGTTGATGTTCTGTAGTCGTCCGTCCTTGTCGAAGAGTATGATGCCTACGAGCGGTGTGTTGAAGATGGTCCAGTAGCGCAGGGAGCGCTCGGCGGTGAGTTGCTTTTGGCGTATTGCGTCGGTGACTTCTTTCTTCAGCCCGATGATGACGGTGGGCTTCCCTTGCTTGTCGCGTTCCAGCACTGAGAGTACGATGATGAAGCTGTGCATCCTTTCGTTGCCGCTTTCAGTGCCTTTGGCTTGAATGTGGAGGCTGACGTTCTCTTCTTCCTCTTCGGGCGATGCCGTCTTAGGCTGAACGGTCAGTCGCATGATGGCGTCGTGAAGTTTCTGGTAGTCTTCGGGGGCGTAGCGTTGCGAGAACTCCTTGGGCGTATAGGTGTAAGCCGGTTGTCCGTTCTTGTTGCGCCAGGTGAACATGGCGGTGGCGACATCGTAGGTCCACAGGTGCACCTCGCTGGTCTCTATGACGAGTGCCAGCCGTCGGTTCAGGGTGTTGTTGCGCCGCGTAATCCTGCGAGCCTGCATCCGGTAGACGAGGGTGAAGGCCAGCAACAGCAACAATAGGGCCAAGCCGCTTCCCCCTACATACCACACCCATTTTGGCGTACTTTTCTCTTCCATGCGCTCCGGGTAGAACCATTTGTTGTGCAGGGGGGTGATGGCATCTGTGGCATTCAGTTCGGCATAGATACTGTCGATGAGGTGCAGCAGGTGCTCGTCGTTCGACATGAAGCGGTATTCTCCATGTGGCATGTTGATGGGGGTTATCACCAAGTTGTCAATCTGGAACTTTCTCAGCAACCATTTCAGCGACAGCGTGTTCCACACCAGTTCGCCTTCCTCGTCGATGCTGATCTTCTGTATGGTCTCGGCAATGTTGCGGGTGGGAATGGCATTGTCGCCCCAGCCGTAGTCCACCATGAGGTGGTGGCACAGGCTACTGTCGTTCACGTAAACGCGGTGGCTGGCCAGGTCGTGGAAGTTGTGAATCTCCGTGGGGTTCTTCTTTGGGGAGAGAACGCTCTGGGTGAAGAGTGTGACGGAGGTGGCACTGTAGTGGCCGTAGTCTTCGTGGAATCCAGCCGTCAATCCTATCATCAGATCCGATTTTCCTTCCTTGAGGTCTTTGAATGCCTCAAGGAGCGGTTTCATCTTGATGTCGTAGGGGATATTCAGTTTGTCGAGGAGGAGGCGGATGAGGTCTACGTTGAAGCCATCGGGGTTTCCATTCTCGTTAAGTAACGAGTAGGGCCACAGGTCTTCAGCGCCCTCGTAGATGAGTGGCTGTTCTTTTGTGTATTTATGTCTTGCATCTTGAGCGTTTGAGCCCAGTCCACTCTTTTCGATGAATGCGGCCATGGTGTCCTGTGCCTTCATCGATGTGGTAGCTGCCCAAGCAAGCAGTGCCAATACGCTTATGAGTATACGATGCCGTATCATGAGGCTGTTTTCTCTTTGCTGTCTATGATTTCGCATGGAATCCAGAACCAGAAAGTTGAGCCTAGTCCTTCGCCTTGGCTGCTGACGCCGATGTGTCCGCCGCAGCGTTCGGCAATTGATTTACAGATGCTGAGGCCCAGTCCTGTGCCCTGCACGAAGTCGTTCAGTTTGACAAATCGCTCGAATACCGACTGCTGTTTGTCGGCCGGGATTCCTGCGCCGGTGTCTTCGCAGAACATGTAGAGTCCAGGCTCTTTGAATTGGCCGATGTCTGGCAGCGTGTCTTCATTCTCCTTTTCTTGCCCTGTAAGCCTGTATCCCACGCGGATGTGCCCCTGGTGGGTGTACTTCACCGCATTGGTGACGAAGTTGGTGAGCACCTGTTGCATACGTCCCTGGTCGATGACGGCTATGAGGTGTTCATAGGGGTTCTCGGTGATAAACTCTACGCTCGGCTCCTGCACGCGTTGTGCCAGCGACTGGCAGATGTCGCCGAAGGAGATGGCAAAGTCGATGCGTTCCTTCTCTATGGCAATGGGGTTGGAGTCCATTGTTGAAGCCTCGAAGATGTCGTTGATGAGTCGTAGCAGCATGTCGCAGTTGTTGCGTATGATACGTATGAACTCCTTGCGGTTTCCTGGGTCGTTGATGTCGTGCAGCAGGTCTGAGAATCCAACGATGGCGTTGAGCGGTGTGCGTATCTCGTGTGTCATGTTGGCTAGGAAGGCACTCTTCTGTCGTCCTGAGTCGTTGGCGCGTTCCGTTTCGCGCTTCAGTTGCTCCTGTATCTCCATGAGGTCGGACACGTCTCTGGCGATGCCGAATATTTGTGTGATCTTGCCGTTCTCGTCCAAGACCGGAACACCGCTGACGAGGAACCAGACGGGCCCATCCGTAACGGGAGTGATGCGGAAGTGGTGTAGCACGTTGATTGGCTCCCTGTTTCCTATGATGCGGCTAAATTGCTCGCGTGCAATCTGCCGATGGTCTTCGTACATGCTGTTGAAGTATTCCTCCATGGTCTCATGGTATTGTTTTGAGCGCAGCGATTGGGCAATGTGTAGGATGCCGGTGGCAAGATCGCTGCGCCAGACGTACATGTGGCAGCTTTCCAGCATCATGCGCAGTCGTTTCTCGTAGGTGTTTATTTCGTCACTGGCTTTTTCTATGGCCTTGGCGTGGCGTCGCATCTCCAGGTGGATGTTGCGTTCATGAGTCATGTCGCGTGCCGTGACGACATAGTATTCCAGTTCACCTTTGTAATTGATAATGGGCGTGATGCGGAACTCGATGTAGGTGTTGACTCCAGCTTCCGGATAGTACATGCGCTGACAGGTGTGGAACATGTGGCAGCTTCCCTTTGGGTAGGATCCCTTCACCAGGTCGGCATCAAACATTGACAACCGCCTGTAGAAAGCTTCGGACTCGGGCTTGATGCAGGCTATTTCTCGCATTTTGTCATTCAGTTCGATGAGGAATCCGTCCTTGCCGTAGAAGGATATTCCTACTAGTGTCGACTCGAACATCTTGAAGTAGCGTCCTGCCACTTGCTGTTCGTTTTGTTCTATCTGTGACTCCGAGGTGATGTCGCGTGTGGTGATGATGATGTCGCTCACCTTTCCCTCGATGCCGATCTCGGCTATGGCATTGCCCTGAATGATTCTCCACACGGGGTGTTCGGGCTTTCCGGCATTCCATCTGAGGTTGATGGACTCTTCGTAGCTGGTGCCGTTTGTCAGTAGATTTATCTTTTTCCTTATTTCGCTGGTGTCGGCGGGGTGAATGTGGTTCAGGAATGTTTCCTGATTCATGCCTTCATCGGGTACTATATGTCCGTGCAGGTTTCTTACCATTTTCTCATGCAGGCTCATCACCATTACCGAGAAGTCGTCCATGCTCAGTGCCGTGTGCATCATGGCCTCGGTCTCCTGGTTTTTACTGATGAGCGATCTTACTCTTGCCTTGCTGAAGCGATAGACCACATAGAGCAGTATGATGGCCAGTGTCAGGCCCAGTGTTATATAAACCACCGTCATCGATACTTGCTCGGCCATGTTCTCGGGATAGAACCATTTTGTTATCAGCTGGCTAATTTCTCCCCGTTGTTCCAGTCGTGCGAACTGGTTGTCAATCTCGTTCATCAGGCCCTTGTCGTAGCCCACGAGGTGCACCTCAGCGTCTTCGGTCTTGAAATCTGAGAGTACCAGCCCCTCTATGCCGAGTTCGTTGATTTTCCATTTCAGGGGTGCCTCTCCCCAGATGAAGTATCTGTAGGTTCCGTTAGCTATGCCTGTGAGTGCCTCTCGTGGCGAATGGTATTCATAGCGTGCGTTTGGGAACTTCTGTTTCAGTATGTGTGTCGCTATCGAGTCGTTGTTGCTGTTCACCACGATGGTTTCGTTGTGGCTCTGTCGTTCTATTGATGTGATGGGTGGCGTTCCTTTCAGCTTTGCCACTTTCAGCCGGTAGTAGTGGAAGATGTTTCTCGACCTCACGTATTCAGTGCTTCTGAATCGGAATCCGTAGCTGAATATGAGGTCTGCCTCGCGGTTGTTGAATGCCTGTATGCACTGGCTTCGTGAGTTCATGACGAACTTGTGTGGTATCTTCAGTTCGTCCAGTATGATGCTGAGCACTTCTGTGTGGTATCCGTCGGGGTTGCCGTTGCTGTTCGAGTATTCCAGCGGCGGGAAATCCCAGTCGATGGCAATGACGAGCGGGTCGCTGGCGGTGTAGGTCTGCCTGCTCTGCTGCCCGGTCGACTGTGCCGCGGCTGTCTGTGCCGTGACCAGTGCTAGGGCGGCCAGCCGCCATGCTTGGCGTTGTATGATATATTTAAGGTATGCTATAGTTTTGTTCATGGCTGTGCTCATATTTCTTTCTTTCTGTCTACGGCGGTGGCCTGGCATGGCAGTGTGATCCACACCGAGGTGCCCTTTCCCATTTCCGAGCTGATGTCGATAGTGGCTCCCAGTTGTTTTGCCAGTTCCTTGCAGATGGGCAGTCCCAGTCCGGTGCCGCCGTTTCTGCTTCTGTTGCCTCCGAAGCGTTCATAGATGTTGCTCAGCACGTTGGCCGGTATGCCGCTTCCTGTGTCGCTGATGGTGATGATGAGTTTCCCTCCTATATACTCGTAGCGTGTTCTCACCGAGCCTACTGTGGTATGCTCTGCGGCGTTGTTGACGAGCTGCTCTATGATGCGCCCCAGATTGGTGTCGTCGATGTTGACCACGAGTTGGTTGTAGGGGTTTTCTACTATATAGCTCACGCCTTCCTTCTGTCGGTTTGTCCATCCGTTGTAGCAGTGAGCTTCGAAGGTGCAGGCGAAGTCGCATGGCTGTGGCGTTATTTCTATCATGTGTGCATCGAGTCGGGACAGGAAGAGGATGTCGTTGATGAGTCGCAGCAGGTAGTTTGAGTTTTCCTTGATTTGGTCGATGAACACGGTTTCGTCTTCCGAGGCATGGTTCTGGTCGAACTGTTCTGCAAATCCCACGACGGTGTATAGCGGTGTGCGTATCTCGTAGCACATGTTTCTGAGGAACGAGCTCTTGATGTCTTCAATCTCTTGTGCACGTGCTGTCTCGTGTTGCAGCATTTGTTCGGTGTGTTTTATTTCGCTCACGTCGCGGCAGATTCCTCTGTATTGTGTCACGCGTCCTTGGTTGTCGTAGAGTGGATATGCCTGCACCTGCAGGTAGAGTGGTTTCCGGCCTTTCTGTGGTATGATGGTTTCCAGTTCGCAGTTGAGCAGCCGGTCTTGTCGGCGGTCCATGCTCTTCAGCAGGTAGCGCACTGTGTTCATCGACGTCGGTGCTATGAGTGCCAGGCATCGTTCCTGTGTCAGTGTGTGTTGCAACTGGTCAATCTTGTTGTAGATTGTCAGCTCGTGGTTTTTGGGCGAATAGCGCAAGGTTCTCAATCCTCCTACCTGCATGGCGAGGTTCATGTTGTCTACGTAGTTCTTCACCTCTATTGTGGTTTCTTGCAGTTTCTTCAGTCCTGCAAGCATTTCGTGGTATGCGAAGACTTCAAAGGTGACGTCGTAGCCTGTGCCATAGATGCCTTGCAGGTGGTGGCTGGCGTCGTGGACCGGCACCAGCTGCAGTTCGTAGTACATGACTCCGTCGGGGTGTCGCTCGTCGATGCAGTCCAGCAGCATTGTGGCGTAGAAAAAGTCGCGGTCGGTGAAGTCAAGGTCGGCGATGCCCATCATCTGTTTCAGCGAGATGTGTTTCTTTCGTGCTTCCTCTATGTTCATGTTGAAGGTTCGCTGTGCACGGGCGTTCATGTTGGCAATGAATCCGCTGCTGTCGAAGTAGACCATGTCGACCGTGGCGTTGTTGAACACGGCCTGATAGCGCGATCTCATCAGCTTGTAATGCTCCTGGCTTTTGCGCATGTTCGTGATGTTGCGGTGTGTGCCGATGAGTATGGCCGGGCGTTCGTTCTTTTTGCGCAGCACTGATATAATCAGGTGATAAGTCAGCTGTTCTTTGCCTTCATCGTCGGGTCTTGTTACCTCTAAATGTGCATTGACGGTCTTCATGTCGATGACTTGCCTCGTTGCAGCCATAATGCGGTCGAATTGCTCGACCGGATAGAGGCGTCTGATGTCGTCGAATGTGTACTGTTGACTTGGTGAGCCGTCTTCATTGTAAAGTGTGAGCTGCTTGGTGTGAATGTCGTATAGCCATATTCCCACTTGGCTGGCTTTCAAGATTTTTTTTAGTCGTGAGTTGCGTATGTCGCCATCTCTCGTGGCTAAGCGCTCCCGATAGCGCATCAGCATGATGTAGGCCAGGAGCAGCAGTACCAGCCCTATGGAGCCTATGATGACGTACCATACCCATCGTGGCATACGTGTGAGGTTTTGGCGCTCGGGGTAGAACCATTTGTTCTGCAGGGGTGTGAACTGGCCTTCGCCTGCCAGCTTGGCGTAGGCCTTGTCGATGGCCTCCAGCAGTTCGGCATCGTTCGACATGAATCGGTATTCGCCCGATGGCATGTTGACAGGTTCCAGCTTCAGGTTGTTGGCATTATACCTGTGTATGAGCCATTTCAGCGACATGGTGTTCCAGAGTATGATTCCATGCTCCTCGGCGCTTACCAGCTGCACGGCGTTGTCCATGTCGTTATAGGGGTGGGCGTTGTCGGTCCATCCGCTGTCCTCCATGAGGTGGTGGCTGAATGCTCCTGTGTGCACTATCACCCTGTTGCTGGCCAGGTCGCGCTCGCTGTGTATGGGGTTGGGCTGGCTCTTGGGCAGTGCCACGCTGTGTGTGAAGAGGTGAATCACCGTTTTGCTGTAGAGCTGCGTGTAGTTGTCGTGGTATCTGTCCATTATGCCACACATCAGGTCTGAGTGCCCTTCGAGCAGGTCTTCCAGGGCTTCGTTTGTGGGTTTCAGCTTTACCACGTAGGGGATGTCGAGCTCTTTTAAGATGAGTTCCAGCAGGTCGATGTTGTATCCCACGGGCTTGCCATTGTCTTGGAAGACGTAGGGCCATAGGTCCCAGGCATCCTCGTAGATAAGTGGGTGCTCCTTGGTGTATCTGTTATGTATGTCTTCAGCTGTTGTCGGCATGGTCAGCAGCATGGCAGCCGCTGTCAGCACGCATAGCCTTTTGAGTAGGTTCATTCGGTTGGTCTTTGGGTTTTAGATAGTAATATGTTGCAAAAGTAATAAAATTATTAAAAAACGCCAAATGCTTAGACTATTTTAACAAAAAAAGGGTTCTTCCGCATTTTGAGTTGGTCGAGTCATTAGCGAATTGTGGCGCGACCATGCCCTCCCTTTAAGGGGAGGGGAGACCAGCGGTGCATGGTTGTTCTAAGTTTTGGCGGACAGTAATTAATTGAGTCCACTTGAAAAAGTCACTAACCACCGCTAATGATACCGCGAGGCTCCCCTCCCATCGTAGGGGAGGGGCCGGGGGTGGGGTGAGTATTTTCTTCGCTAACGGAATATTACAGACCCCACCCCTGCCCCTCCCCTTGAAGGGAGGGGAGTCATGCGAGTTGCCCCTCTCATTGGAAGGGAGGGGAGTCATGCGAGTTGCCCCTCTCATTGGAAGGAAGGGGAGGCTGATACGAAGCGCTGCCCGAGCGTCTCCCCTCCCATCGTAGGGGAGGGGCCGGGGGTGGGGTGTCACTAACCACCGCTAATGATACCGCGAGGCTCCCCTCCCATCGTAGGGGAGGGGCTGGGGGTGGGGTGAGTATTTTCTTCGCTAACGGAATATTACAGACCCCACCCCTGCCCCTCCCCTTGAAGGGAGGGGAGTCATGCGGGTTGCCCCCCCCCTTGAAGGGAGGGGAGGCACGCGGGTTGTCCCCCTCATTGGAAGGAAGGGGAGGCTGATGCGAAGCCCTCCCAGTAGATTCTATTAAAAAAAATGACGAGGGGAGCGTTCAACTCCCCTCGTTCTCGTCGTGCCCTGCGTGAGTTTGCGCGAGCTCTCCGCGTGGCTTGTCCGTGCCTCAGTGCATGTCAGAACCCGTTACGGATTGACAACCACAGGCCCGTCTCCGCTGTCGCTGCCGTCGCCACTGGTGGTGCTGTTGCCCAGGATGGTGTCGAGGTCGCGCAGCTCTGCCTTCTTGCGGTTGCTCACCGAGTCCAGCGGGAACTCACGCTTCTGGTTGGGCGCGAATCTCAGGCGCAGGCCCTTGATGTTGTCCATGGAGAAGTTGGCGGCGTTCTCCTCGCCCGTGCTGCGTGCGCTCATGTAGAACGTTCCGAGGTCACCCAGCTGCACCTTCTTCGAGTCCATGCACACCTCCACCAGGCACTCGCAGATCTGCATCAGCATACCGTAGATCTCGGCCTTGCCATAGGTGGAGCCGTGGTCGGCAATGTGCTGTGCGAACTTGCGCAGCGAGAAGGTCTCGGTGTGAACCACCCGCCCGTAGGTCTTGCCCAGGGTCTTGTTGTTGATGGTGCTCACGTGCTTCTTGATAATGATGCTCATAATCGTTTTTGTGTTGGTTAAAGGGTTAAACTTTACGGTTGACTAACTCAGAAGTATTACTTCATTGATATTGACGTTACGTATTGGGCGCCTTCAATTTACGCTTCATCTTTATCGTTACAAAGTTACTAAAAATTTCTGAAACCGCCAAACATTTTCACGTCTTTTTTTCAATTATTTCGGTTGTTTACAAAAACATCAAACGCTCGGCTCTGCCGCTTTTACAAAGGCTTCAGCCGACTAAAAGAACCCCTCTTTCGATGTCTTAGCTCTCCGAGCTTCTGTGCTGCAGGTACTCCCCTCCC
>JAILPA010000055.1 GCA_024690505.1 Prevotella sp. | reverse complement strand
TAGAAATGACAATGAGCATCACTAAAAGATATACCAGACTCATTCCTTGCTCGCTTCACAGCGATTGCAAGAATGTGCAAAAATCTGCGTTAAAAAGTGTAAACGTGCAAAGAACTGGAAAATCGATTTTGCAGATGTTTGTATATTTTATTTTTGACGGCAGTCATATTTGCAGATTTTTGCCTATTTTACGTCCCCCTACCGTCCCTCGGAGTCACTTTAGACACCCTAAAACAAAGGCGTTTGTACTGATTATCAACTACTTATATTTGTAGATTTTACATTCTGCGTCGGAAAGTGATTTTATGCAAAGAAAAGCATACTATCTGCAAATATAGCTCGTAAATCGCTTAATTTCAAACATTAAGAATTGTGCCCATTTTTGCAGATTTTTGATTTTTAACTTCGATATTTGCAGATTATCACCCATTTTGTCCCCCAGCTGTCCCCCGAGATTACACTATTTCTTCGAGGGACAGAAAATTTCATTGGAGGTGATCCGTATTTTTACGACAAATGTTTTTTTACGTTGTTATCAGAGTTGGCAAGGGAAGTATGCGAATGCAAGGAATTACCGAATTATTTCACCCTTGGGCCATGAAAAAATGAAGAGGTGACTTAGACTAGAAAAAGTCAGGAAGGTTGCCGTTTTTTCTGTAGTATCATTTTAGGTGGGTTCTATTAATTCCCACGGTTTAGTTTTCTGACAAAGCGAATTAATAGAACCCACCTTTACATGGCTGTCTTTACCTGCAATGCTTAGGTTTTTACCCCATCGACTCGATTTGAAGATGCGAAATGAACTTTTTCTTAACCATTGGCATAACTGTGCATCCCTCCCAACAGGTAATTCACCCCGAAATAGGTGATGAGCACCATGACGAAGGCACTTACCATGTAGATATGGTAAACTAAAGGTTTACGGAAAACGCCAACAGAAGCCTTGTGAAGGGGTACGGCATAGACCATGAGCGTGATGAGCGCCCACGACTCTTTCGGGTCCCACGACCAGTAGTTTCCCCACGACACGTTCGCCCACACGGCACCGAGGAAAATACCTGTCGTGAGCAGGAAAACGGCGGGATAGAGCAGAAACTGCGACAAGGCAGTGACCCTTTCAAGCTCTTTGCCGCCGCTGCCGACAGTGTCGGCCTTTCCATTCTTTCTTATCAATACCCACGCATACACGCCTAACAGCACCTGGAGGGCAAAGAGGGCATAAGCAATCATCACTGTGACGACATGAATGGAAAGCAAAGGCGACTGCAACACAGGCATCAGAGGGGTAAGCTGCGAGCCGGCACCTGCCAACATAGCGACCAACAGGCAGAATGAAGCTATGAGCGCGCCGAAGCCTAAAATGATTTTAAACTTTCGTCGCAGGATGATGGTCAGCAGGAGAGTGACCCAAGCCATGAAGAGCATGGTTTCGTGCCCATTACTCACTGGGATGTGTCCTCCTACCCACCAGCGCAGGCCAAGCAGAAGGGTAGTCCAGGCGAAGAGCGAACCGTTCAGCGCCAGCAAAAGACCATGGACAATGACAGACTCCTTGCTCACGAAAAGCAAGAGTACGCATAGCAGCAGGCTTACAGAGAGAGAGAGGAACACTGGCCATTTCTGACTGCGAATTGAATTATAGGCAATCTCTGCCTTTGTCTTGATTTCAGAAGGCAGGATGTCGCCTATCATGTCACGCTGAAAGAGTTTGATTTTGGCTATGATTTCAAGCGCCCGACTGTCTTGTCCCGTCACAATGCTCTCAGTCAGGAAATCCATTGACTGCTTGATGAAGAACTGTTCCTTGACAGGAATATCCTTAGGGAGCGTCTGGCTGCCAGGCGCATACCAGCTGACCCTTGTTTCGCCGTTTTGTTGGTGAGCATAGGGAAAAGGTCGTATGAGCTGTCCTTGATAGAACATTTCTACCAGATGGTATTTCTCATCGGCTTCAAGGAGCGCCTTGCGGTTGTTTTCGGCGGCAGAGCCATTGACAGCACGGCTCACTACGTCCTTCAGCTTGTATTCGTGATTTTCATTCACGAAATCGCTAAACGATGCCCATTGGCTATCGATGCCCAACAACTGCTGCACGTCTGTGCTTTTCACCCGTATCAGTTTCTGCCGCTCCCATGGAGAGTAATAAATCATCCAACTCGTAAAAATCTCGTCGGCAGAATAGCCATTCCACGAAGCACTGCCACTCAGTCGTGTGACGAAGTCGGTGGCCACCGTGTTAAGCGGGCAAATGCGGTTGTTGTAAAGAACGTTGATGCTCCCCAAACGGTGGGCAATGTCTTTGGGGACAACGGGTAAAACCTCTTTAGCACTTGCATTGACGCAAAACAAAAGAAGCGCAAGGGTTATGGCTTTCCGATAGAGAGACCGCATTTGGGTCTGGCGGGAAAGCAGGGTACCCACGATGCCTAAAATCAACAAGAGGTAGCCCATGTAGGTCACAGCAATGCCGTAGGGGTCATGGCAGACTCCCAGGGTGACCCCTTCCCCATCGGAGTCGTATTTCTGCTGAAACAGTCGGTAGCCCTGAATGTTGCCAATATGGTTCATTGAAACCACCACCTCAACGTCTCCAGCGAGAATGACACTTTGGTAATCGAGTGGAGCATCAGTGCCTGGATAGTTCACAACGCGGAAATCTTTTAGTGTCAGTGAGAAAGGCAGGTTCACCACTTTGTTCTCATTGTCTATGAACACCTTTTCTGCAACGTTCATTCTAAGCCTTATGCTGCCTCTTTGCGAAAAAAGGTGGGTGATGAGCGCGCCGGCCAGTATCACCACAAACGACAGGTGCAGAAGCATGACGGCAGCACGCTTATACAGCCGCTGCTTCAGCATGAAGCCACAGGCAGCCACCACAAGCAAGGCCCATAGAGCGACAAACCACCACGAACCATAGATATGCTCACCGACAAACGCTGTGCCGCGTTCTTTTTCAATTACAGTGGCAAACCCTATACACACTATAATGAGTATGTATAGGGCCATTATCAGTTTTTTGAGATTTTTCATGCGGCTGTTTCGCCCCAGCTACCGTTTGTTGCTATTTCGCAGCAGCATAGGGAACATGAGGTCAAGTTAATCAAATAGACTCAATGAAATAAATAATCTGATTGCGTTCTTTTTTCGACAGGTTGCGGAACTTCACGACACTGTTGTAGGCGTCGCTTATGCCGCCTTCACTCTTGCACCCATGCCACATGATGGCCTCCATCACGTTGCGGGCGCGACAGTCGTGCAGACGCTCCACCCCGCTGCCACACTTGGCAGCCAGTCCGCGCCCCCATAGAGGAGTGGTTCTACACCAGCCCGTGCGGATATCGTTCTTCATCCACAGACGATGCTGTACGAAGTCGGTGTAAGGCCAGATTTTCTGATGAGGATAGCGGGGCATGTCACTGTCTTTTGTAAAAAACTTAGCGGGGTCTTGAATGTGGTCGTCGCCCGTCTGCCACGAAGGCCGGTGACAGGCCGCACAGCCAATCTGAGAAAAGAGTTGCTTGCCCTGCTTGAAGTCCTCGGTGGTGGTGTTACGCGCGGCAGGCACTGCCAGCCCGCGATGCCATATCATCAGATTCTTGTATTGCGCATCACTCATCTCGGCATCCAGCTGTTTGCTCGTCAGATAGGTGTAGATGTCTTGCTCTAAATTCCCTGTATGCCATTCGGGATGGGCCTTCATGGGGTCCACTCGGTTGATATACTCCGTAAAGCCAGCTTGCACATCAGGGTCTTGCGATGACTTCTTAGCATAGTAAGTACCGGCAAGGTCAAGGTAGTGGTATCGGCGGTCAGAGCGGGTCACGTTGGTGATGTTCCAAATGGCATTAGCTCCGGCAGCATCGAGTATCGGGCCGCGCGACAGCGCATAAGTATAACGGCGCACATACTTCGTGCCGTCACCCTGCAGCGAATTGCTGTAATAGCTCTTCCATGTTCCCGCAGACTGGTCCCACAAGGCAGGATTCAAGGCATCGGTTCGTCCTATGCTGTTGAAATAGTCGCTCTCACTCTTCCACTGAGCCGTTATGTCTTCATCGGCGATAGCATCCGTCAAGCCTGTGCCGTAGATGCCGATGGTGGATTCCAGAAGTACACCAATCTCACGATTGTACTCTTCTTCGTTGAGCGTCACGTCAGCACCGCCCCGCGCCACCACCACAGGGGCATAGTAGGCACTATAGGGAATGGTCACTTCAGGATAAATCAGCGAATAGGTCTCACCGTCAGCAAACTGGTTGCCCCACTCGTCAGTATAGCCTTTCCAGGCTATCTTGATTTGGTTCTCGTCGATGGGAGCCTTGAAAGGCTTTACGGCGCCAGTCTGTGGCATGCCAGCCACAGAACGGATGTAGGCGTTAGTGGTCTTGTCGTAAACCACAAGCAGGTAGCCATTGCGGTGATTGTCGGCCTTATATTCAGTCTGACGTGCACCGTGACCATAGCCAGGATGGCAGTAGAGGCAACCGCGGCGCACATACACAGGTCCAAGGCCGTGGAAGGCACCATCGATATTGGTGTTGTAGTCTTTCTCAAAAAGATACTCGCCCTCGTTGAAAGCCGTCATCATAGCCGCATTCTCCACAGCTTTCGTAGGCTGTTCGAAGGCGGTCGCACTGTTCACGGCGGTTGTGCCGAGCAGTCCGCCAGCATAGTAGTCTTCGGGGTAGTCGGTAGCGGTTGGGTTGCCTATCTCCCAAGTTGTGGGAGAGGCCTCATCACTATCAGAACAACTGGCAGTGAAGAGTCCGCCCATAAGAACGACACCGAAAAGAAAATGGTTTTTCATAATTCTCTATATAACGTTGAACTTCATCCGACCGTTTGTTGCTGCGCACAGCAATCATTATCATTTTTCTACTCTCAATTTCCTAATGGACTGATAGAGCTTGTAGGCATTATTGGCCAGAGTGCGGTAGGTAAGCAGCACAACGTTGTCCACATAATTCTCGTTGATAATCTTACATTGGGCCTCAACGGTGGCATTGCCGGCATAGCCCTTCAGCGTTTCAGACAACTCGCCTAACGCATCGTCCAGTTCTCCCAAAGCATCGATGGCAGCCTTACTCGATGCATCAGCAAAGTAGATGGCAAAGGGGGCCTTCATGGCCTGGATGGTTTGTAGTGCTCCATCGAGCTTGGTGGTCACCTTACTGGCCTGAGCAGCCAGCGTAGCGTTGCCTGCATTCCTACAGAAGTAAATAAGAGACTTCTCGTTGGGAGTGACGGCCCCTATGCCGCCATACAGGGCATTCTTACAGGAGACAATGTTGTCGTAGAAATCGGTGATAGAGTTGTAGGCGTAGGGTGACTCTATGTAAGTGGCATCCTCACCTGTGTAAGGCAGGCCAATTTTCGAATCGCCCACCTCGCCGATAATGTCCTGACATCCAGAAACAATCTCCAGCGTAGCATCGAGAGCCGTTTCCCAGTCGCCACTGCCAGGATTCTTAAAGGCCTTGCCAAAGTTCTGGAAACCGTCCAAGGCGCCTTCCTGGTTGCCTTCATCGTCAATGCTTAGGTGAGTAGCCACATACTCCTTGGCAATCTTCAAGCGCTCGGCGTTGCTCTCCTTCGAGTCCCAAGCTGCCTCCAAGGTGGCAGTAGCGTTGTAGAGGTCCATAGCTACCGCGCAAATGTAGTTGTACTCTAAATTGGTAATTTGACTGATGTCGCGCGGTTTCCCTTGCCGGAAGAGCACATATTCCAAACCGTGATAGCCCAGAATGCCTGAATTGGCCGTCTTGATGAAGTGTTCCAGACTCCCCATCGCCTTCTCATCTCGCAGCACCTGTGCCAAATCGTTGGCGGCCACAGGCCATGTGTCGGTGTGGGGGTCAATAGAATAGACATCGGCAGCCCCGAAGAGGAAAGCCTCTGACTGTTCCCAGTTAGCTCGCGCCACCTTCCAGTCTGCACAGGCCTGGTCGAGAGCCGCCTGAGAACCCGTCACAACGCTGTTGTCAACATCGTCATCGCTTGAACAAGAAGCGAAACCCGTGGATAGCAAGGCAGCCATTGCTGCCATCTTAAGAAGTGTTTTGTTTTTCATTTTTTCATTTTTTTATTGAGTGATTGCATGATTGTGCCATTGCGTCATTCTCTGTTTGAGGGGATTTGCAATCCCCGTTTTCCCGTCCTCTCCCGTCCTCTCCAATTCTTGGAGCAGCGAGAGCCATCAAGCTTGCCTGTTTGGCCGAGTCGTGACAAGAATCAACGAAGTTAATTTTCTTTTTCCTATATGAACCGCCCACAATAGGTCACTCCAACACTCACGCTCGGTTCATTGTTGTAAGGTTGCTTAAAAAGCGGACTATCTGAAGCAAGACCGTTGTTGTTGGGCTTTTCGAAGAAACGATAGGAGTATTCCCCCTTGATGGTAATCTGTTTCACGGGCGAATAGTTCACCCCGAAAGCACAGCGGTATTTCTTCGTGTAGTTATACATCGAGGCGTAGGTGCCAGAAGCCATCGTGTTATAGTGCTCAAAGCGTGAGAAGAGAAAAAGAGCCGGCCTCGCACCCACGGGGAACAAGAGAGGAGCCACATTATAGCCCGCTTCCAGGGAGTAAGCCAGAGCATGACTACCTATATTACTATAGTGGTGTGGATTTCCGTCCTGATATTTGTGGTGGGTCCAGTTGGCCTGATTATAGGCCGATATCTCGTCCGCATCACTGAAATGGGCATAGTCAATATTGCCTCTCACCATCCAATTCCAACGATTAAACGAGAAGTCGAGAGCGACGATGGCCAATGCGCCTGTCACGTCGTCATACTTCGTGCCTGGTGTGCGCAAAGTGTTTCGAAACGTATATCCATAATATCCGCTCAGCCCCACACGCAGCCCCTTCACCGAATAGTTGTCCACGCGCAGCGCTCCCGCATAGTTGTTGGCCACTTTAAACTCGTATGGACTCGTAGCCCCATAGTGCACGAAACTTTCAGCCGTAAAACTTTCTGAGTTCAATCCTGAAAGAAACTGAGCCTCATAGCGCCAGTCTTTCAGCCGGCCCCACAACGAAACGCCCAGTTGGTGCCAGGTGTTAGGCATGATGGTGGCCTCGCCTTCTGGGCGATAGACTGTGAAAAACTGGTTTGGCTCGTGATAAGCATTAGAATAGCCCACGGGAACAATGATTTCACCGGCTTTGATATTCAGCTTGCCATCCATCAACTCCTTGTTAATCCAGAATTGCTCAATGTTCACCTCACCGCCTTTCTCCACTTCGGCTTCATATTCGCCAGCCTCTTCGGCCTCTATCTCAACAGCTGTGCCGTTGCCGCCATGTTCAAACTCAATTTCTGAGCCAAGGGTCCAACCCTTGCCAAAGTCGTAGCCTATATTCAAACACACATGAGGCAGGTCGAAACGCCCATGACTCTTGTCGTTGGCATAATTCTCCGGTTTCTTGTAGCGGTTGAAACTCTGGCTATAGAAATTACGTGTCATCACCGCCTCGCCATAACCGCCCACATATAGTCTCGATAAGGCATCGGTCGTTTTTTCCTCTTTTGGCGTTTGTCGGGTTGCTCCGGTCACACCGTCCACAACAACCCCTTCTGGCTCTTGTGCCATTGCACAAAGGCTTGATAACGTAAGAATGGCTATAAGTATCTTATCTTTCATTTCTCATTAACGTTTGTTATCGGCTGCAAAAGTACTCAAAAAAAACTGGTTTGACAATACCTAAAAATAGTGAAATCAGCAAGGCAAACATCACCAATTCCTTTCTCCTTTCTATTATTTTTTCATAACTTTGTGACAAAAGTCGCGAAGTCACTCCGTCTTGGCATAAAAAAGAAACACATTTTTTGTTCTGCGCTCGACTTTTTGTAACTTTGGCACAGCCGAAGTTACTGGCACTCGGAATTGAAAGAAAAAACAAGTTTTCCTTTTGCACTTCTCTCGTTTTTTCGTAACTTTGCGCTCTGTGAGCGCGAACTTACTCCGTCTCGGCAAAAAAAAGAAAAGTATTTCTTTTGTTTTGCTCTCGACTTTTCGTAACTTTGCAGGAAAATAGAAAGGATGAAGTTTTTCAACAATAATTGCATGGTGGCCCTCATGCTGACAATGAGCTTTCTTTGGGGCGCTTGCAACGCTAACCAGAAAGAGAATCCGAACAATCAGCAAGAAGAGTATGTTTCGGAACCAGCTCCAGTTTCTCAAGTTCTGTCTTGGAGCACCCGCCCTTATTTGCTGGAGCGGTCGGTCGAAACCGAGTTTTATTCCTTGGAAGTATCCTAGACCATCTTGTGTCCCTTTGGTAGCAGGCGACCATAGGTCGAGCGCGGTCGAGTCTGTTCACGCTCGGCAGAGATGGAGCAAGCTCCAATCTGCACTCGCTCAGTCGCAGCCTTGCTTGGGGAAGTAGAGCCAGCGGCGGCTTTCACGAACTCTCCACAGGCGCGGATGAATCTTAAAATCTATTCCATCTGTCTTACGTGGCATAATAATTCCATTTTAGATTATTGCTGTCCGCTAAAACGGTTTCCGTTTTTCAGATTCCATCCTTCATCAGGGGACTCTCACCTGCTGTGGCGATGATGGGGCTTGCCTGGATTATGAACCATGCAAGACTGTATTGGGTTGTGAATTTTCTTTACATCGACATTTCTCAAAAAAGGGAAGGACAGCTTCGAGGATGGAAAAGCACCGCTTTTTGGGTCAAAAAGCTGTCCTTTTCCACCCTCAAAGCGGCGCTTTTCCAAAAATCCCGTCTTGCGGCAATTTTTGCGAATTTGAATTTTCCTGACATTCTACTTGCCCAATAAAGTCGTTGCAATGTATAGCGGACAGCAAAAATATTTAACTTTGTTTTCTTCCGTCACGACTCGACAAAGCTCAAGTGAACTTGGATCTGTTCTCGTTGCTCCGTCAGTTGCCGATTTTTGCCTGTTTTGCGTCCCCCCCCACCGTCCTTCGAAGTCACTTATGATACCCACAAACAAAGGCATTTGCATTGATTATCAGCTACTTATATTTGCAGATTTTTCATTCTGCGTCGGAAAGAAGGTTCTACGTGGGCAAGTGACCCCTTATAATCAACTCTGAAGCGCTTGGCTTTGCCGCTTGTGTTAGCAAGAACTTTTTATGACTATGGCAGGCACACCGCCAACCATTGTATTCGGCTCTACATCCCTTGTTACTACAGCACCAGCGGCTATGACCGCTCCATCGCCGATGGTCACATATTATAGTGAACGGACAAAGAGGAATAAGGAAAATGCTGTCCCGAACCACTTTTCGCGCAGCTTAACCCTTCTGACGGAACTGTAGAGGCGTCATGCCGAAATGGTCTTTTACATACTTTCCGAAAAACGATGGATTGGGGAAGCCAAGACAGTCACAGATTTGCTTGATGCTGAGGTCGGTCTGACGCAGATAGTAGCGGATGTCCTCCAGCACATGTTCCGTGATCCACTCGTTGGCAGTCTTGCCTGAGTTCTTCTTGCAAATCACAGTTAGGTATTTGGGCGATATGCAGAGGTCGGCAGCATAGCTGTCCACTGTGCGGTGCTTCACCTTTGTGGCGTGCAACAAGTCGAGGAAACGCTGGAAGTGAGCATCTGACGTTTTGATGTTCTGAACGATATTGGCAGTAGGGAGCATCTGTTTCATAGCTCCGCAGAGTCCGAGGATGGCCGAGCGCAGCAGCGACTGTATGATATCAGTCTGGAGGGGATTGTCCTTGCCCCGTTCGATGGACAGCGACAGCATGTCGTAGAAATGAGAGTAGAAGAGCATCTCGTCCTCATCCAATGTGATGATATGGTGCCGGTGAATGAACATCATGTCGTTCCAGATGGTCATTTTCTCGCGTAGGAAGCTCTGCAAGATGCTTGTGGTCAGGAACAAGCCCTTCAGGTTAAAATCGGGTGTCACCATCACGTCGGTAATCATCACGTTTTGTGGAATGATGGCCACCTGGTTCTGGTGGAGCTCCATCGGGGTGCTGTTCAATACGCCTTGCACCCTGCCCTGTGTGCAGATGACGATGGCGTTCATCGACACATGGGCAGTTTTCACCTCCGTAAACTGTTGGATACTGTCTACCACCAAGATGTCGCTGTCGGAATAGCCAACCAGGATGTCCTCATTGGAGGCTAACGACTGAAAAGTAATCACTTCCTGTTGTTTCATGGTGCAAAAGTAGTCATTATTGCGACATGCTGCATGTCCTATTAGGACTTTTTTGCATACTTTTTCGCTTCTTAGTCCTATTTCAAAAAGAAATGAAGTCAAATTGAACACGCTTATTTCCGTAATTCGACATAACTTTGCACCCCAATAAATCATATCGTTTATGAAGAAGAGTGCTTTCTTATTGATGGCAGCCGCATTGCTGACCAGTTGCGGACAGAAAAGTGCGCCTACGCTGAAGGCGCCAATAAGAGTGAAAACAGAGGTGGTGAGCGCCGCCACAGACGTGAATGGACAAACCTACGTTGGAATCGTAGAGGAACGCGAGGCCACAGCCGTGAGCTTCACCAGCATGGGGACGGTGAAACGCGTGCTGGTGAGCGAGGGTCAGAGGGTGAGCGCTGGCCAGCTGATAGCCGAGATAGACGACACGCAGGCTCGCAACCTGCTGAGTGGTGCCGAGGCGCAGATGGCACAGGCCAACGATGCATTGGAGCGCTACAAGATGCTTCACGACAACGGTTCGCTGCCCGAGGTGCAGTGGGTAGAGATACAGAGCAAGGTGGCTCAGGCTAAATCGCAGTTGGAGGTAGCCAAGAAGAATCTTGCCGATTGCCGGCTGGTAGCGCCCGTTAGTGGTGTGGTTGGTAAGAAGCAGATTGGTGCAGGTGAGACGGCCTTACCCTCACAGGCTGTTGTGAGTATCCTTGACATCTCAGCAGTAAAAGTAAAAGTGGCAGTACCAGAAGCTGAAATTGGCAGTATCAATGCCACTACTCCATCGACTATCCTGGTAGAAGCCATCAACGGCAGTTATCAAGGCGGCCAGATAGAGAAGGGTGTGCAGGCCGATGCCCTCACGCATACGTACGATATAAGAATAAATGTAGCAAATAGTGACCGTAAGCTGCTGCCCGGAATGGTGGCCAATGTGCGTTTTGCTTCTGATGGTTCGCAGGCTGTTGGTAGCAAGATGGTTCCTGTAACGGCAGTGCAGAGAAAGTCTGACGGCAGTCTGTTTGTCTGGACGATAGGCAAGGATAGCACGGCTCATCGCATAACTGTTACTATTGGTCAGCCTCAGGGTAATTATGTAAGCGTCATCGACGGGCTGAATACAGGAGACCGTGTCGCCACAGAGGGCTATCAGAAACTGAGTGAAGGAACCAAAGTGATTTATTAGGATGAAAAATACGAATTGGCTCCGATGGCCGTTGGAGCATTACTCGATATCATTGCTCATCGTTGGCATCTTGTTTGTGATGGGCATCTACGGCATGTATATCATGCCGAAGGACGAATTTCCACATGCCACCATCCGTCAAGGTGTGGTTGTGGCAGTGTTTCCTGGCGCTACCAGCGAGGAGGTGGAGCAGCAGGTGGCACGACCTTTGGAGCGCTATCTGTTTACCTATGGTGAGGTAAATCGCAAGAAGACCACCACGCAGAGTCAGAACGGCATGTGTATCGTGATGGTGAAACTGAACGATGAAGTGAACAACAAGGACGAGGTGTGGTCGAAGATCAAGCACGGTCTGAACGGTTTTAAGTCGCAGTTGCCCAGTGGCGTACTGGCCATCGTGGTGAACGACGACTTTGGAAACACCTCTGCTCTGCTCATCGCCATCGAGAGCAATCAGCGCAGCTATCGCGAGCTGAAACAATACAGTGATGATTTGAGCGACCGCCTGCGTCGCATCCCGTCGGTAGCAAATGTGAAACTCTTCGGAGAGCAGAAAGAGCAGATCAGTCTTTACATAGACCGGCAGCGCCTGCAAGCCTATGGCATTGGGCAGCAGATGCTCTTTTCGCGCCTGCAGGCTCAGGGTGTCACCACGATGAGTGGCAGTATCAGCGATGATGACCAGCAGGTGCCTATCCATGTGGAGGCACAGGAGAACAGCGAAGACGAGATAGCTAACCAGATCATTTTCTCAGACCCTGCAACTGGTAAGGTGGTACGTGTTCGCGATGTGGCCCGTGTGGTGCGCGAATATGAACCGATGTCAGGTCGTATTGAGCAGGACGGACATCCTTGTGTGTTGCTGTCGATGGAGATGACGCCAGGTAATAATGTGGTGCAATACGGTCAGGAGGTGGATAGGGTGCTGAAAGATTTCAGAGAGAACGAACTGCCCGATGACGTGAATGTCACTCGCATAGCTGATAAGCCCAAGGTGGTGGCGAAGAGCGTGAGTGATTTTCTGCGCGACCTGCTCATCTCGATGGCTATCATTATCCTGGTGATGATGGTGTTGTTCCCCATCCGTTCGGCCATCGTGGCGGCCATCACTATCCCGCTGAGCACGTTTGTGAGTGTGGCGGTGATGTATATGATGGGTATCGAACTGAACATCGTGACGCTGGCGGCGCTGATAGTGGTGCTGGGAATGATTGTCGACAACTCGATTGTGGTCATCGATGGTTATCTGGAGTATCTGGGCAAGGGCTTCAAGCCTTTTGACGCCGCCATAGAGTCGGCCCGCCAGTATTTTATGCCCATGCTGTTGGCCACCATCTGTATCTGCGCCATCTTCTATCCGTTCCTCATCACGATGGAGGGTACGTTCCACGACTGTCTGGAGGACTTCCCCCTTACGATTACCATCAACCTGATGGTGTCGCTGGTGCTGGCTGTAACGGTGATCCCGTTCCTCGAAACAAAGCTCATCAAGCGACCTACCCCACAGCCCCTGCCTGCAGGGAATGGAGTGGTTGCCTCTTCTGCTGATAAAACAGTCTGCTCCCCTTCCTTAAAGGGAGGGGCCGGAGGTGGGTCTGCTATCACCAAATGGGTGCAGGATACCTATAATAAGGTGCTGGACTGGACTTTTGCCAACCCGTGGCTGACTATCGGTGGTGGCATCGCCGTTATCCTGCTCTCAACACTGATTGTTCCTACGCTGAAGATACGCCTGTTCCCATACGCCGACCGCGACCAGTTTGCTGTGGAGATATTCCTGCCCGACGGTAAGGGACTGGCTGAGACGGAAGTGATTGCCGATTCAGTACAACATGTGCTTGAGAAGGATGAACGTATCACCGGCATAACGGGATTCATCGGCTGCTCTTCGCCCCGGTTCATGGATGCCTACGCCCCGCAGATGGCTGGCGAGAACTATGCGCAGTTCATCGTGAATACCCAGAGCGACAAGGCCACGCTCGACCTTCTGGCCCAGTATCAGCCACAACTGAGCGAGGCCTTCCCGCAGGCCTACGTCAAGTTCAAACGATTGGACTATCTGGAGGTGAACGAGCTGGAGTATCGCTTCTATGGCGACAACCTCGACTCGCTGCATGTGGTGGCTGAACGGCTGATGGAACGTATGCGCCAGATGCCGGAGCTGGAGTGGGTGCACAGTGACTACCTGCAGCCTTACCCCATCATCAACGTCGAACTCGACCCAGTCGCCTCTGCCCAATTAGGCATTACGCGCACTACCGCCCAGCTAGCTCTGAGTGCCACGTCGAGCGACTTGCGTGTAGGACAGATATGGGAGGGCGACTACGAGCTGCCTATCGTGGTAAAGCCTGTTATTAAGCGAGGACAGGATGGAACTGGTTCCAATTCTGCCGAGCGTGAACAGGCTCGAACAGAATTCAAGGACGATACCGACATGACCTTCTCGGATGTGGCCAATCTGGGCATCGCATCACCGATGTCGATGGTGTCGGGAGGTCTGCACAGCACCAATTCAACAGTGCCTCTGCGACAGATTGCCAAAGTCGCACCCAAGTGGAGCGAGAGTCGCATCGTGCATCGTGGCGGCGAACGCTGCATCACGGTGACGGCCCAGTTTGCACAGGGTGTCTATACCGCCCCTGTAGAAAAAGAGATTACCCGCATCATGCAGGAGGATATCCAACTGCCGAAGGGCGTGCGTACTGAGGTGGGCGGCGAGATAGAATATGGCGACGAGGCTATGCCGCAGATTATCGGTGGTATTGCGATTGCAATGATTATTGTGTTCTTCTTCCTGTTGTTCAACTTCAAGAAGTATGGTGTTTCCACCGTTTGCATGGCAGCCTTGGCACTGATGACTCCTGGGGCCCTCATCGGGCTGGGACTGATGAACCGTGCCCTCGGTCTGACGTCCATCTTCGGGCTCATCACACTGATGGGAATGATCATGCGCAACGAGATTCTCATTTTTGAACATGCCATCGAACTCATCAACAAGTACGTGGCCGAGCATGGCGACTGGAGGGAAGACCGCAAGGCCTATAACGAGGCGGTGCGCCAGGCTGCCTACGAGGCGGGCAAGCGCCGCATGGTGCCCATCTTCCTCACCACGGCAACGACCGCCGTCGGTGTGGTGCCGATGATTATCGCCCAGAGCTCGTTCTGGATGCCTGTGGGCGTCACCATCTTTGCCGGTGGCATCGGCTCGCTCATCATGGTTGTCACCATGCTGCCCGTCATCTACTGGAAGGTCTCCACTAAATAGTGAGAAATAAATGCTGAATAGTTGAAGTTTCGTATGTAGGCGACTTGCTGTCCGTCAAAATGACTGATATCTCTCAGATTCTTAATAAATAGCCATTTGGGAAAGATAAGTATAATAGTATAATGAAATAGAGAAATAGTCAATGAAGTCTATCGTCATCATCGTTTGTGCTTTGTGCTGCAGCCATCTCGCAACAGCACAAAGCTATACCCTCCAGCAGCTGAAGGACTCGGCTCTGCACAACAACATCGCCATCCGCCAGGCGCACCACAACATCGAGGCTGCCCACCAGCAGCGCAAAGAGGCGTTCACCAAATTCTTCCCCAACATTAGCGGCACAGGGGCGTGGTTTAATGCCAACAAAGGCATGGCCCAGACCACCGTGAACCCCTCGGAGATGATATCGCCAGAGCTCGGAGCCACCCTTGCCACCATGCTGCCTGTCGAGGCTCTCAGCGCACTGGCCAATCCCGTCAGCATCTCCATGCTGAAGAATGGCACCATTGCCAGCGTCACTGCCATGCAGCCCATCTTCGCCGGCGGACAGATTGTCAACGGCAACCGACTTGCCAAGGTGGGCGAGGAGGTCACCCGTCTGCAGCTGCAACTCTCTGAGAACGAGGTGGAGAAAACTGTGGAGCAATACTTCTGGCAGTTAGTGTCGCTGCAGGAGAAGATGAAAACCGTCAACGCCGTCGATACCCTGCTGGGCGATGTCTGTAAAGACGTCGAAGTGGCTGTCTGCGCCGGACTTGTCATGAGCAACGACCTGCTTCAGGTTCAGCTGCGCCGCAACGACGTGGAGGGCCAGCGCCTGAAACTGCAGAACGGCATCAGCATTGTGAACATGCTGCTGGCCCAGTATTGCGGCTTGAGCAGTGATGAGTTTAGTGTCGAGAGTTCCGGGCTCAGCGAGGCTATCCCCCCCTTGGCCACTCCGCGTGACCACCGTCAGGCCATGCTGGGCACTGCCGAATACCAACTGCTGGGTAAGCAGGTCGAGGCTGCCAACCTGCAGAAGAAAATGACCATCGGGCAGAACCTGCCCACCGTTGCCGTGGGAGCAGGTTACAACTACCACAACCTGATGGACAACGACCAAAGCTTCGGCATGGTGTTCGCCACCGTCAGCGTGCCCCTTAGCGACTGGTGGGGTGGCAGCCACGCCATCAAACGTAAAAAGATAGAATACCAGAAGGCCGTGGATGAGCAGCACGACAAGGCACAGCTGTTGCAAATACACATGCAGAATGCATGGAACAGCGTGGTGGAGGCACACCAGCAGCTCCACATAGCCCAGCGCAGCATTGAGCAGGCAGAGGAAAACCTTCGGCTGAACCGCGACTACTATCGTGCCGGGACATCTACAATGAGCAACCTCCTCGAAGCACAGCTACTCTATCAGCAGGCACGTGACAAATATACCGATGCTTATGCCGACATGCAGAACAAACTGCTGGAATACAAACAGGCTACCGGACAATAAGACTCCAGCGGTCGTCCCACCATTCTTGCGTCCCCATTCCCGCTGTCGCGCCTACCCGTAGCCTTTCGGTAGCAAGTGACCAGAGGTCGAGCGCCCCGCCGTCACGCCTGCCCGTAGTCTTATTCCCGAGCTTTGCTCGCCCATTCCCGCTGACGCGCCTACCCGTAGCCTTTCCCGTAGCCTTTCCCCGTGAAGGGTGGCGAATGCGGATGGCTCTCTGCGGCAAGGCACAGCATGTGTCATCTGCAGCAACGCCCAGCATGGGCTTGACGAGTTAGCTATGTGTTAAAAGAAGTTCCACTTCACTGCGAGCGTTGGGTTGATGAAGAAAGACTTGTCATCATAAGTGTTGTAGATGAAGTTGTTGCTGAGGTCAACCTCTGTACCAACACTGACGTTTTTGGTGATGTTATACCAGAACTGGGGCTCTGAAAGAAATACCAGCTGACCTCTGCCTATAGCATCCTGGCCACGCCACAGATCGATGAATCCAGAGAAGGTACACTTGTTGTTTGCAAAGTTAAGGCCCCACACACCTGTGAGCTGAACAGAGTGGTAAGCCGATGTGTTGTCATAGCTCTTAAAGTAGCGCTTGTACATCAATTGGGCGCTCCATGTCTTCGAGAAGTCGGCACTGTGAGCATTATAGGCAGCACCTACAAGAGCAGCCTGCTGGAACGAACCAAAGCGGTTCAGTCCGCCATCGTATTCTACATGAGCAGCAAACCCCTTCTTTCCGATGTTGAACTCACGAGAAATCTCGGTATAAGCACTCTCAGTAAACTTGTTGGTCATATCAACATCCACGAAATAGAACCAAGACCCCCAGCGGTCGGCCTTGAACTGCTCGAGGGTAACGGTAACTCTATGGCGACCGTTTTCCTGATCGGAATATAAATTGCGACCGAAGTCATAGTGAACCTGTACATTCTGTGCGTTTGCGCCAAGTGCTGCTACAGCCATAAGCGCCATAATCAAAATCTTCTTCATAATATTTTAATCAATGTCAAAGGTAACAAATGTCAAGGGCTTGCCTTTTTCTTAACGGTTACAAAGATAGTAATTTGTTATCATTTTCCACATGGGTTTGAGAAAAAATGCAGAAAAGAACCTGCCTTTTATGTTTTTTAGTCAAAACAATGAATTTTCGCAACTAATCAGTTCACCACGGCAGCCCTCGCTCCCCTACATCAAAATGGGGAATTACAAGCAGGTAATGTGAAAAGTGAAGAGTACGCTCACTATCGGCAAAACAGGTGGCAACATCTGCCAACTATAGGGTTTATCACGTTCTATCTCATAAACTATGCTAAATATGGGAGCAAAAGTAACTGAGATTCCTTAGTTTTTCGTAATTTTGCAGTTGACTTTTAGTTAAACGAAAGCAAACATGAATAATAATAATACAGACCCCACCCCTAGCCCCTCCCTTCAAGGGTGAGTGCGGCAGGCTTCAGCGAGTCTCCCCTCCCTTCAAGGGGAAAGGCTACGGGTAGGCGAGCTTGCTCGGGAATGGGGCTGGGGGTGGGCTGTAACTCTAGTTATATAGTAGCAAACAAGGGGGATGACGGGCATCTGAAATAGACTATGCCCAAAGAGAGAGCGCCCGAAATGATGTTTTAATCAATGATGGTAAATTGGAAATTTAATGTGGCCTTTGCCGCCATCCTTGTTCTTGGCGCAAGCGTATTCACAGCTTGTTCCAAGGACGATGACGAAGAGGTCTTAGGAGTCGACACGACAAACCGCATCGATAAGTACAAGGACATGGAGAGCCTGGTGGAATCCCTGCCTTTCTCCCAACTCCAGGGAGTAAGCGTCGGGAATGCTCAGGACAATGATGCCAAGACTGGCGTGACGGTGTTCTTCTTTCCCAAGGCCTCGATGGCCTCGGCGGTAGTGCTGGGTGGCGGTCCCGCATCGCGCGAGGTGCCGCTTCTGGATCCTCAGCGCAACACTCAGCCTCTCAATGCCTTGGTCTTCAGTGGCGGCTCAGCTTACGGTCTGGCAGCGTCCGACGGTGTGGCGAACTGTTTGGAAGAGCATGGTCATGGCTATGACACGGGCTTCGGGCTGGTGCCCATCGTATGTCAGAGCAGCATCTTCGATCTGTCATACGGCAATGGTAATGTCCGTCCCGACCGCGAAATGGGCTATAAGGCGTGCCAGAATGCCATTGCCGGCAACGCGCCACTCAGCGGGAACATAGGTGCCGGTACAGGAGCCACGGTAGGTAAACCCGACGGCATGGCCTCGGCTCAGAAGAGCGGTATAGGCTATGCTGCCGCACGCGTTGGACGGTTGGAAGTGGGTGTGGCCGTCGTTGTCAATGCCCTTGGCGACATTTTCCAGGACGGTGTGAAGATAGCAGGTATGACCACCGCCGACCGCAAGGGCTTCGTGAGTGCCGAGCAGGCGTTGCTCATGAATCAGTATTCCGACCTGATAGCAGGCAACACAACCATCGCAGCCGTGTTCACCAATGCCAGTCTGAGCGTGGCCGACCTGCAGAAGGTGGCAAACATGGCCTCCACAGGCATGGCTCGCTGCATACGTCCGGTGTTCACCATGGCCGATGGCGACACCGTCTATGCCATATCCCTCAGCGGTGGTGATTTGCAGTCGGACGTCAACACCATCGGTGTACTGGCTTCGCTGGTGATGGAGAAGGCCATTGCCGATGCCATCCTCGCCAGCAAGATTCCCGATGAGGAATATCTCGCCAATATTGTTAAATAAAGGCAGAAGAAGCAACCAATGAATTTATGATGTTAGCGAATAGCTATTGGCTTTGCTAACAGCCAATAGACAACGCCCAACAGTCTGTATAGCATAGAAAGAATGAATCAAGTATAATTATCACAAAAGAAAAATGAAAAAGTATTTGTTTGGAATGACGGCAGCGGCATTTATGTTCTGCTGCGCAGCCAATGTACAAGCCGCAGGCGACGAGAAGAACGGACATGCGTACTTCACCAAAGCCGAATTGCCCAACATGGCAAACATCCTGCCAGTGCCACCAGAATTCGAATCAGCACGGTTCGTTGCCGACCAGTCACAGTATCTTTGGGGCAAGTTGATGCGTCTGGACGAGGCGCGTTGTGCTCAGGCCCAGCGCGATGCTGTGTATAGTATGCAGACCATTATCGATGAATTTGGCGGCATCTTCGGACTGGAGATTACGAAGGAGGGCACGCCTGAGATTTACAGCATCCTGCAGGATGTCTGTGCATCGTGCGACAGTATCTATTCCGATGCAAAGGCCCACTTCGCCCGCAAGCGTCCCTACGCCTATTACAATGAAGGAACCATCGTGCCCGAGAAGGAGGAGAAGCATCGCAACGAGGGCTCATACCCCTCTGGTCATACCGTCCTGGGGTGGACGTCAGCCCTGTTGCTGGCCGACATCAACCAGTCTCGTGAAGCTATGGAGGGACTGCTGGCTCGCGGTTATGAGTTCGGACAGAGTCGTGTCATCGCTGGCTACCACTGGCAGAGCGATGTCGATGCGGGTCGCATGGCCGGCAACGTGCTCTACCAGTTGATACGCAACCACGAACGCTTCATCGAACAATTGGCAAAGGCTCGTGCTGAGTTCGCTGAGAAAACGGGTAATACGACACGTGTTTCTGATGGCCCTCACGCACAGCAGCAGAATTCACCAGCTCGTGTCTATCGCCTCGACGGTACACCAGCCAACGACGATTCCCATGGCATACTCATTCAAAACGACAAGAAGTTCGTCAGGAAATGATGTATATGGATGAGATTAACCAAGAAGTAGAGAATTATATCGAAGCAAGACAGGACGGATTTAACATCGGAAAGTTGCGGAACACACGAAAAAGTTAATTATAATAATTCAGGCAATTCAGACAATGAAGACAATCCAACTATGGATGTGGGCCCTCGTCCTGACTATATGCTGCTCGACAGCCCTGACGTCGTGTAGCGACGACGACCCCGTTACTCCTCCAACAGAGCCAAAGCCCATCGTTCTCAAAGGCGAAGCCGCCGTGGAGTGGACAAAGAATCATCTCGACTCGCTTGTGGACGTATATATGGCCGACTGCGGCAATCTACTAGACCCAGACATGACGAGAGACCTGCTGAGGTGCATCGGCTATACACGCCTGAATGTGCTCGACTATAGGGAGGCCGGCTGGCTGATAGACAGCGTGGTGTTCATCCGTCTGATGGACCGGGCCGCCGAGGCTAACAACAAGACCATCCTCTTCACGATGGGGATGTACGGATGCGGCAAGACGACAAGCCTGAACAACAATCCCGAACTGAAGAAGTTAGCCGACGAGGTAGGTGTCATCTCCGAAGGTGCTTACAACAATGTGGCATACTTCGACGAGATGGTGCCCAAAAGTGGCAAGAGGGGATTTGAACCCCACCTTCTCTACGTATATAATGATGCTGAGACTGGCTATACCAACTGCATGGAGCGACTGATTCATTCGAACCGCGCCGTGACTTGTGAGGCATATATCGCGGTCTTCCCGCAGTTCAAGGGCAGGGTAGAGTACATCGAAGAGCATTATCCCGATATGAAGTTCTACTGTCTTGACAACAACCACAACAACGGCGGCAAGCGCGTGACCAACGAAGAAGCAAAGTTGTGGGATTACTCGATGACCGAGGACTTGAAGCAGAAGCTCTATGCCATCAAACAGTCATATATTGACTCCGGCAAACTGAACGCTGAGCAGATTAAGGCACTAAATTGATATTCAGGCGATAACCGTTTTAGGATTTCAAAGGCTGAACGCCCCCGAATAGTTTCAAGCGCCTCTGAACTGTTTGTTCAGGGGCGCTGAACTATTAGTTCGAGAGCCCTGAACCTTTAGTTCAGTGGCACTGAACTAATAGTTTCAGACGGCTTGAAACTATTTCGGGGGATATTTCAATTATTGAGTCCACTTGAAAAAGTCTGACAATGAAGATAATCGCAGATAAACAATGCTCAGCGTTCCCCTCCCTTCAAGGGGAGGGGTTAGGGGTGGGGTCTGTAATATTCCGTTAGCGAAGAAAATACTCACCCCACCCCTGCCCC
>JAILPA010000015.1 GCA_024690505.1 Prevotella sp. | reverse complement strand
CTGAGCGCTCACCACCCCCTTCTCATAGAGTCCTTTCACACGCTCGTAACTCTTTCGGTAGACCTCCACAGCGGCTTTGGCTTTCTGCCACACCTGATAGGCCATCTGCTTCTGCTGGTCGCGGGCACCCACCTTAGCCTTGCGGCTCTGGGCGCTGGCGGCACTCTTCACGGCCGTGGCCTGCTGCATCTTGGCGGCCACCTGCTTCGAGGCGATATGGGCCAGGGTGTCGCCCTTCTTCACATGGTCGCCCTCTTTCACGTAGATGGTGTCCACATGTCCCGGCACCATGTTGCTTACGCGGTATTCCGTGGCGTCGGCCTCACCGGTGACCAGCTCCTTTTGCGGATGGATGGCAAAGAGACCCACCAGGGCCACGATACCCACTGCCGCGATAATCACGGCCAGACCCGTTAACAACGATTTACTGTTCTCTTTCATATATCTCTTAACTCTTAACTATTAACTATTAACTATTATCTATTATCTATTATCTTTAACCGTTAACCTTTAACCGTTAACCTTTATCCTTTACTCTCCCAGTGCTTGCTTCAAGTACCGTTTGCCCATCTCAATCTCGATCTGGGCGTCGAGCACCTCGCTTTCAGCCTTAATCCATGCCGTTTGTGCGGCCATCAGGTCGCTGCTGCTGCATACGCCTGCCTTAAAGCTCTCGTCGGCCAGCTTCAGGTTCTCCTCAGCATTGTCAAGGTTACTGTTGGCCTGTGCCAGTTTTTTGTAGGCGAGGTCGAGCTCAAACTTCACCTTGTTCACCTGCAGCTCGATCATCTCCTTGGCCTCCTCCATCTGGTAGGCCACTTCCTGACGTTTGTGCTTCGCAGCCTTGAGGGCGTATATTCCGCCGGGATGCAGGATGGGGATATTTACCACCACTGCGGCCGTGAAAGTGCCACCGAACTCGTTGGCGAAGCCATTGAAAAGGTTGGGGTTCGACACCAGATAGCCACCTGTGGCCACCACATTGGGAAGCAATGTGCTGCGGGCCATGGTGATGGCGTTTTGAGCCACGCTGTCGCCAATGCGAAGCATCCGCATCTCCTTGCGGTTGGCCCATACGGAGTCCATATTGATATTCCGAGTATCCTGATCGTTCAGGTTGATTAAGTTGTTCGGAATACCCTCCACATCGAACACCGTGTCCAGCGGCATTCCGCAGCGCTGGGCCAGCAACATCTTGGCCAGCACAAGACCATTGGTGGCCTTTGTGAGGCTCATCTGGGCTTCGTTGAGCTTCACACGCACTTTCGTGAGGTCGCCCCTGGTGGCCACCTCGGCAGCCACCATCTCCTCCACATGACTGTTGAGGGTATCCAGGAGAGCGGCATACTGCTCTGCCAACTCCTTCTTCTGCTTCACGCTCACCACCATCCAGTAGGCTTCGTCGACGCTGATGAGGAGTTCCTCCTTTTGCTTGTCGTATTCCACACCGCTGAGTTCAGCCATTAGACTGGCGGTGCTGTACATGGCGCGGAGCTTGCCACCCATATAGATGGGTTGCATCACCGTCACCTTACCGGCCACCACATTGCGCGTGTCGGTCTCCAAGGCATCCACTATACGGTGACCCACATTGTTGATATTGCCGGCTAGCTGGCCATTGCTCAAAATATTGATAAGACCGTTCGCAATCGCGTCGCCGATGATGGGCAGCCCACCGAATTCTTGCAGGATGCTGGCGGCGAGGTCTTGTTGTATCACACCGCTGAGATTGTTCAGGCGGTCCTTCTGCTCGTCGCTGAGCAGGTTGGTGCTTTTCTGCATCCAGTTGTAGGCGCCGTTGGCGCTTACCTTGGGCAGCATCTGCCACAGTGCCACTTTCTTTGTCGCCTCTGCCTCGGCTATCTTCTCTTCACTCTTCTTGAGCCCCTTGTTGGCCTCCAAAGCGCGGCGGTGACACTCCTGCAGCGTCAGCACTTCCTGACTTCCGGCCACCGACCACAGGCCGCTGACCACCGTCAACAACGTGAAAATTATTGCCTTATTTCTCATTTCGCTATTGTATTATCCTTAAAAAACAGGGTGCAAAATTACGAAATAAATTTTGTGATGTAAATATAAATAAAGTTAAAAAAAGATTGTAGACACATTTCGACATCACCGCTAGCTTCGAGGCAAACAAAGATTAATGCAATTTTTGTCGATTTGTGCGGGATCATTATACCCTACTGGGTATAATCATAAAGAATCTTCGTAAAATTATACCCGAAAGGGTGTAATCACAAATCACAACCTTTTTCTAAATCGGCAAAATTAAAAAAAGTGGAGCCTCAAACAAGACTCCACTCTCTGCATGAATAAATCAAATTCACTGTGTCACCTGTTACTACTTCTTTCGGAAGCGGACGGCTTGCTGCTTGCCGTTGGAGGCGGTGACGGTCTCGGTAATCTCGATGCATCCAAGCAGGCGCCAGTTGTAAACGACATTCTTTATCGGGGTGTTTTTGCCGAGCACGTTGCAGGTGCGCTGCAGATCTTCGCGTGTGAATTCGTCGGGCAGCAGTCGGTAGGCCTCCTCCCAGTGGTTGGTGTTGCTGCCGGTGCCTTCAATCTCGAAGCGCAGCAGGTGCTGCGTGAGCATCTGTCCGGCAACCCACTGGGCGAAAGCAACGGTGTTCTTCCTCACCGTTCGGGTCTCTTTCTCACCATAGAGGAACCACGCCAGCATACCGGCACGGAACCCCACCACAGCAGCACGACGGCAGAAAATGTCGAGGGTGCGGTTGTTGGTGCGCACAGCCTCGCGCTGCTGCTCCTTGAGCCAGAGGTCCATCGCACGGTTCAGGAAGTCGAGCTGCATCTCGTGGACGGGCTGCACCACCTCGCCTACGATGCTCACCTCGTTGAGTCGCTTTATCTGCGCCTCCACCTCTTCGCGCTCTTTCTTGGTCAGCTCGCCCCACACGGGCATCGGCTTGCCGAATTGGTCGGGAAGGGTGACGAAAAGCACACGCGAGACAAGTCCGTCTTCGACATCGGGATAGAACCTACGCATCGCTTTGGGGGTACCACTGAAGAGGGTGTTGTAGTAGAGCGGGAGAATGCCGCTGTAGGAGTTCTCGCTGGCGTAGTCTTGGCCGTAGGGGCCGTTGTCGAAGCTGACGCGGAGGGCATCGCTGTAGCTCGAAATAGCGCGCTTGAAGGCTTTGGTCACGGTGTCGATTTCCTCGCATACGGCCACCAGATGCAGCCCCTGGGCATTCTCCATGCGCATGAGCATCTTGGTGATTGAGATGGTGGCGGGCACATAGCGGATGATGCCCTTTGGACGCTGGCCCAGCAGCTCGTCGCGGTTCTCGGGAGTGACCTTGATGCCAGTGACTTTCAGCTCGGCCACACGCTCGTTGTACTCCTGCTCACGCTGACGCTCCACGGTGTCGTGGTCGATGATGGGTGCCAGCAGCAGTTTGGCCAATCGCGACATAAAGCTCTTGCCGCTGGCTTGTGGCGCTTCGAGGCTCACCTGGAACGAGGGCGAGTGGAGGCTGCGGTCGAGATAGCGGGCGCGGAGTTTCGAGGCTAACGCGCCAGCCAGTGGCAGTAGGCAGAGGATGGTGGCGATAACGAAGTCTGAAGGGGCTATCTTGGCCAGTTGGCGGAAGAGAGGTGGCAGTGGCGGTAGATGGCCGTCCTGCGTGGCATCGGTGAGGCTGCGCTCGTCGTCGCTGTCGTCGTCAGCTGCAGTTGAGGTCATCTTGTCGAGCACCTGCTTGAGGGTCTTCGGCATCCCCACCGAACGCGGAGCGGCACAGGCCGAATGGATGATGGAGCGCATCTCGTCTTCGGACAACCCATAGCGAGGAAGCACTTTAAGCAGCGTCTGCTCGTTGAAGTCGGTGATGTTGCGCATAACGTATGCCGCTTTGTGGAGGCGGTCGTTGCGCTCACCCTCCACAGGTTCGCCGCCGGTCTCTTTCAGCCACTCCAGCGCTATGTCCGACAACAAAATCCCCTTGAAAGTTAAGGGTTGAGCGTCGGGAGTTGTGGCGCTCGCGCCATCACTCTTAACTCTTCTGCCTGGCTCCGCAGGAGACACGGCCTGCGACCGCAGTGGAGCAAACTCTTCACTCTTAACTGAATACACCACCTCTGGCTCCTCCTCAAAGAGTCCCTTACCATCTATATAATAGATATAGTCAAAGGGGACACCGTAACTGAACCGAGCCCAGTCCTTACATGCCTGATCATGCTTCACATCAATCTCCTTGGCCAGCCATTGTTGGCACTCGTCAATGGTCGAAAACTCCTTGCGGCAGCGACAGACAAGACGCAGGCCGTGTGTCGAAGGGGTCTTGTGCGCCAGCAGAATGCCCAGTTCCTCACGTCGGGCGATGATGCGACTCCACATCTCGAAGGGGTTCTCCACCCCATCGATGTCCAGCATAAAGAACCCGCTGGGGTGCGCCAGCTCGTTCTTGCGTGGACCATCGAACCATGCATTGGGCGTGATGCCGGGCAGCATTTTTTTCATCTGCTGCTGCTTCTCGTGGTCGGGTTCACGGGCTATGCTGTCGCATAGCTGTTTCACCATCGGGTCTTCTGTCATCTGGTTGAACCTCTCGGCGGTCAACAGTTCGCCGTGCTGTGATTTCACAGAACTGAAAAAACTCATACTCATATCGTATCCTTTCCTTGGTTAATGTTTATAAAATCTTTTTCTGTCGTCTGGCACACATCGGCCATCTCGCTGGTCAGTATGTCCCGGATGCCCTCCTCGTCTGGCGAGAAGCGGAAAGTCAGCGTGAAGGTGCCCCGGGGTGTGCGCACCAAGCGTGAGTGGCGGGTGCGGAACACCTCGGTGCTTCTTGGTCCGCGAGGGGCGTTCTGGAGGAAGAGGAACGACCTGTCCTCCTCGTTCAGAATCACCTTGCCGGGCAGCACCTGCAGGTTGCGGTCTTCCTGACTCTGCATCCCGACGGTCATGTTGGGGATGCGCTTGTAGGTGAAGAGTCTTGACTTCATTGTGCGGCCTCCTTTCTGA
>JAILPA010000004.1 GCA_024690505.1 Prevotella sp. | reverse complement strand
TCTATGCGGAACACGATGTGGCGAATGCGGTTGATGTCTATCTCGCCAAGCAGGTTACCTGCGGCATCGAGCACAGGGATGACGCTGCTTGACGAACGGCTAATCTTGTGAACAATCTGACCAAGTTCGGTGTCGGGTGCTACTGACAGGTTGTCGCGCTCCACAAGACTGTTAAGCTGCATCAGCGTCAGCACGGCGTGGTCTGTGTGGTGGGTGATGAGTTTGCCCTCCTTTGCCAACCGCGCACCGTAGATGCTGTGCGGCTCGAAGATGATAATAGTGAGATAGCTGCACACCGAAACAATCATCAGCGGCAGGAAGAGACTGTAGCCGCCCGTTAGCTCGGCAATGAGGAAGATGCCCGTCAGGGGGGCGTGCATCACGCCCGACATGACACCGGCCATTCCCATTAGTGCAAAGTTCTTCTCGGGTACGAAGACGCCCAGATGATACATGTTCCATAGCCGCGAGAAGAGGAAGCCGCTGAAGCAGCCAATGAAGAGCGAGGGGGCGAACGTGCCGCCGCAGCCACCACCACCGTTGGTGGCCGAGGTGGCAAAGACCTTGGTGATGAGTACCAGGGCCACGTAGAGGATGAGCAAGTTTTCCTTGCCGGCAAAGAGCGAGTTGTTCAGTATCTGCGTCCAGTCATCGGCATCGTTGCCGTTGAGCAGAAGGTTGATGGAACCGTAGCCTTCGCCAAAAAGGGCAGGGAAAAGGAAGATGAGCAGGCTCAGCATGGCGCCGCCGATGAGCAGCCGTACGTAGGGCTGTGACTTGAAGCGTGCGAAGATGTCTTCGCAAAAGCTCATGGTGCGGATAAAGTATAGGCTCACAAGTCCACAGAAGATGCCCAGCAGCACACATACAGGTGCACGCTCTATGGTCCAGCTGTTGTCAAGGTGGAAGGTGAACAGGGCTGCATCGCCACTGAAAATATAGGTGAAGCAGGTGGCAGTGACACAACTCACGAGGATGGGCAGCAGCGATGCCATCGTGAGGTCTATCATCAATACCTCGAGTGTAAATACCAGACCTGCGATAGGGGCCTTGAAGATGCCGGCTATGGCACCTGCCGCTCCGCAGCCCACAAGCAGCATCAGTGTGTGGCTGTCGAGCCGGAACAGCTTGCCCAGGTTCGACCCTATGGCCGAGCCCGTCAGCACAATGGGAGCCTCGGCGCCCACGGAGCCTCCAAAACCGATGGTGATGCCCGAAGCCACCAGCGACGACCACGTGTTGTGTGACTTCAGACGTGACCGGTTGGTGGAGATGGCATAGAGGATGCGCGTGATACCGTGGGAAATATTGTCTTTCACCACATAGCGCACAAATAAAGATGTGATGAATATGCCCACAACGGGATAGACGAGATAGAGCCAGTTTGACGATGCTGCATCGAACGAACTGGTGAGCATCTTCACAATCTGGTTGATGAGCCAGTGGAGCAGAAAGGCAGCAACGGCCGACAGCAATCCCACGATGAAGGCTAGGATAAGTACAAACATGCGCTCGCTGATGTGTGTCGAGCGCCATTCGTCAAGTCTTGACAGCCAGACGGGAGGTGAAGCTTGCTCAGTGTTCATCGCGGGCTACGATTTCAGTAGCTTGTCGAGAAATTCGTCAAGATCCTGATCCAGATTCTCCATGATGACGGGGTCGATAATCACCAGGTCGTCGTCGACCACGTAGAGCTCGGCTATAGGTTCGCGGTCGTCGTCCTCCAGTACGAAGGAGTAGGGCTTCAGTATCGACAGCGACTCAAGTTGCTGACGCTGCTTCTCAATGCAAGAGCGGATGATGGGAGCAATGGCGTCATAGAAGTCGTCGTCCTTGTTGTCAATCCATTGCTCAACAATGCAGCGTGTCAGCTCGTTGTCATCGTCGTCGAAAGTCATCAGCTCGCCCGTCTCCTGAGTCACACGTATGTGGATGTCGGTCATCACCGATGCTTCTTCATCGGCCTTTTGGGGGAACTTCTCTGCTGTCTTGCGCAGAGCCCGTTCAATCTGTTGCAGTGTCTGTTCGGTTGCTTTCATACTCGTTGTTCTTTTCTTTCCCGAGTGCAAAATTAAGAATTATTTTTGGAATAACCGCATTTCTTCGTGATTTTCTTTTGCTTTTCGCTCACTTATTATTGTACCTCTGGCCTGCGGCCGAAGGTACTTCCGTTCTGAAAAGCAAAAGAAAAATGGATTTTCCTTTTGCTTTTCGCCCACTTATTCGTACCTTTGCAGCCGATGAAGCGATTGAGACGTATTGTCAGTTGGACGATATGGAGCTTCCTGGCCCTGTATCTCACGGTGATCGTTCTTATCCAGCTGCCTTTTGTGCAGAGCTGGATAGGTAATGCTGTTGCTGGCGCCATTTCGAAGAAACTGGGCACGGAGGTGAGGGTAGGGCGTGTTGACCTAGGATTCCTGAATCGCCTTATCATTGACGATGTTGTGATAGAAGACCAGCAGCGTCACGAATTGTTGCGAGCCAACCGCATGGCGGTGAAGTTGGAACTGCTACCGTTGCTGAAGGGACGTGTTTCAGTGAACTCCGCACAGCTCTTCGGTATGCGTGCCACGCTCTATCGCGACAGTGCTGATGCTGTGCCGAACTTTCAGTTTGTGCTAGATTCTCTGGCATCGAAGGGCGATAAGGAGAAGACGCCGCTCGACATTCATGTCGGCTCACTCATCATTCGCCATTCGGCAGTGACCTACGACCAGCTCGATGCTCCCGAGACACCGGGACGCCTGAATCCTCAGCATCTGAATCTGAGCGACATCAGTGCCCACGTGCTGTTGCCCTGTCTGACAGACGATTCGCTCTGCGTGAATGTAAAGCGAGTGGCCATGCGCGAGCAGTCGGGACTCAGTGTTAACCGCCTGTCGTTGCACTTCGAGGCCAATCGCAGACAGGCATTGCTCAGCAACTTCTGTCTGCAGACGCCCCGTTCCATCATTTCGGCAGACAGTATCGCGGCCTTTTACCAGTTTGACAGAATCAAGGAAACGCTCCACTTCCGCGGCAGTTTGCGGAGCGACGACATCACTCCTGCAGACTTCGCTTCGTTGCTGCCCACCGGTTTGCAGAATATGGCAGCCCGACTGCCTGCTCCCACCATGGAACTGCGCTTCGAGGGCACCCCAAAGAGCGTGAAGGTGCCACGGTTTTCACTGAAATCTGCCGACTTTGGCCTGCAAGCCTCGGGGACTGTGGAAACTAATGATGAGGGGCTGATGACGTGGCAAGGCATCGTAGGCCAGATGGATGCCAGCCACAGTCTGATAGCAGTTGTTGGCGATGCATTGCCCGACCTGCCTGCTGTGATTACCAACATGGGCAACGTCAGCCTGACAGGAACAATGCGTGGCAATAGTCATGGTGACATGAGCCTCCAGGGCGACATCAGCACCAGTGCCGGTAGCGTTGCCATTAGTATGAATATGACGGATGGGGGCAGCCGTTTTGAGGGGCACGTTGATACTGACAGCTTGAATCTGTACCTGCTGAGTGGCAACGACCAGAGCCTGGGACTCGTGGCGGCACATGTCGATGTGTCGGGCATTGTGAGTCCTCGGGAACGGCAGAATGTCAGCGTCAGAGGCCTTGTGCCCCGACTTGACTGGAATGGTTACCACTATCAGGGCATTGAACTCGATGCTCGCTGGCAGCCACAGGATATCTCAGGACGGCTGAAGATAGACGACCCGAATATTCAGACCGAAGTGGAGGGCGAATTGCGGCAGAAAGAACGACCTGCAGTGAGGCTGACAGGATACATACGCGATTTGGCACCCCAGGCCCTTCATCTTTCCGACCGCTGGGGCGATGCCACCCTGTCGGCCATTGTCGATGCCGACTTCACAGCAAGCAGTCTGTATGATGCTGAAGGAACGCTTGACATCGATGATTTCCTATTATTAACTGGCAAGAATGAAGAGGCAGGCGAAGATGACGATGAAGCAACCACGCGTAGAACCTTTGCCATAGATAACCTGCACTTGAAGTCTGGTTATGAGGATGATATACATTTTCTGCGCATCAACGGCGACTTCGGCGAAATGCTGCTTCGAGGCAACTTCGACTGGGCTACGCTGCCACAAAGTTTCATCAACTATGTTGCTACGAAGTTACCGACATTTCCCGGTCTGCCAGCCAATTTACGCCAAAGCAACAACAACTTCGACCTGACGCTTCGTTTGAACGATACAGAGTGGATGGCCACTCTGCTCGGCATACCGCTTCATATAGAAGAGCCATTGCAACTGCACGCCACGGTAAATGACCCAGAACACGATGTGAGCATAGAAGGCCGTCTGCCAGCCTTTACCTATGCTGACAGCCCTTACCGCGACGGGGTGTTGAGCCTTGCCACCGAGGGTGACAGTGCACATTGCAGCTTGCAGTTGGCCAAAGTGCTTAAGAACGACCGCCTGCTAGGCCTTGACCTGAACATTCAGGCCGCTAACAATAAGCTGACGTCGGAACTGTCGTGGAACCTGCACGATCAGACCTATGGCAATCTCCAAGCCATCACTCAGCTTTATACCAACGACAGCGGTAAGCCCGAAGCACACGTCAGCGTACTGCCTTCGCATGTGATGATGAAGGGGACGTCGTGGTTGATGGATCCCTCGGACATCATCTACTCCCACAAACGACTTATGGTCGACCATCTCACCCTGCGGCATGAAGACCAATACTTCACCATTGACGGCATTGCATCGACTCATCCTACTGATACCCTAACGCTGTGGCTGGGAAGAGCCCCCGTGCCTTATCTCCTTGACTTTGTGAATTTCCGTGCTGTCAAATTCAGCGGACTGGCAACGGGGCAGGTGGCCATTGTGCAGCCATTTGGCGATATTGAGACATGGGCAGACCTCAATGTGCCCGATTTTCAGTTCCAGGATGCACCAATGGGTGCCTTGCAGGCCCATGCCGAGTGGGATTCTGATGAACAACGGCTGCTGTTTGATGCCGCTATAGGTGACGAACTGCCTGTCAATACCTTGTTGCAAGGGAACCTTTCGCTGAAAGACGACCATCTGGGTATCGACATTCAGGCACGTGGTACCCCCATCAATTTCATCCATTCTTTCACCCGTAGCTTTATGAGCCACATCGATGGTCAGGCCTTTGGCCGAGTGAGCATTGCAGGCCCGCTGAAACAGCTGGAACTGACGGGAAACGTTGCCGTGAACGGTGTGGCAACCATTGCCCCCCTTGGCACTACCTACACCATGAGGGGCGACAGCATCCGCATGGTACCTGGCGACATCAGGTTTGACAATTTCCACGTCTACGACCGCAACGACCACACTGCTACCATCAATGGCGGCGTGCATCACCATCACTTAAAGCAAGTGACGTTCGACCTCGGCATTGATGCCAACCAACTGCTCACCTACGAGCATACTGACATGGCTGGCAGCAACATTGGCGGCACCGTCTATGCCGATGGCAGAGCCGACATTCAGGGACGACCCGGCGAGACCGTCATCGACATCGTCGTGACGCCTACCCCAGGCTCAGTCTTCAATTACAATGTCAGCAGCCCTGATGCCATCAACCGTCAGCAGTTCATCACTTGGGGAGAGAAGACCTCCCATGAACAAGATCTTGCCTCAGTTGCCGCCATACCATCCGAACCTTCTACGGTAAGGCATAGCGCCGAGTCATCTTCCGACCTGCGTATCAATTTCCGCATCAATGCCAATCCCAATGCCACGTTGAGATTGCTGATGAACCAGCAGACAGGAGACTACATCACTTTGGCAGGCTGCGGCGTGCTACGAGCCTCTTATTATAATAAGGGTCCCTTTCAGATGTTTGGTACCTACAATGTAGACCAAGGCACATACAGCATGACCCTGCAGAACATTTTGAAGAAGATTTTTACCTTCCAGCCGGGCGGAACCATCGTATTCCAGGGCGACCCCTTCGAGGCCGTGCTTGCCCTGAAAGCTCTCTACACCGTGAACGGTGTGTCGCTTTCCGACCTGAATATTGGCAATACCTTCACCAGCAACACCATCCGCGTAAACTGTCTGATGAATATCACCGGCACAGCAGGCAATCCCCAGGTGGACTTTGACCTTGAGATGCCCACCGTGAACAGCGAAGAGCAGCAGATGATACGCTCCATCATTGCGGGCGAAGAGGAGCTCAACCAGCAGGTGGTCTATCTGCTTGGCATTGGGCGCTTCTACACTCAGGATGCAAACAATGCCGGCACCCAACAGTATGGCCAGACCGAGCTGGCCATGCAGAGTCTGCTCTCGGGCACTGTGTCCACGCAGATTAACGAGTTGCTGTCGCAAGTCATTAAGAGCGACGGTTGGAACTTCGGTGCTAACATCTCAACTGGTAACGAGGGTTGGCACAACGCCGAGTATGAAGGCATCGTGAGTGGACGAATGCTGAACAACCGTCTTCTCATCAACGGGCAGTTCGGCTATCGCGACAATGCCACGCAGGCTACCCCATCGTTCATTGGCGACTTCGACATCAGCTACCTCCTCACCCCCAGCGGCAACCTCGCCCTGAAGGTCTACAACCTAACTAACGACCGCTACTTCACCCACTCCTCGCTGAACACTCAAGGTGTTGGCCTCGTGCTTAAAAAGGACTTCGGACGCATAGGAGAGCTATTCAGACGGAAGAGCAAGTAGTTGCGTCCTGTGTTAAAAGAGATTAAAAAGAATGGCGTGTCTGATTTTTTTTGTAATTTTAGCGGCTGAAACGAAACCAAGCGAAGCAAATGAACCGCATTGCCATATATACTATAGCCGTAATTATTTTATTTGTAAGCGGTTACGGCCGCTCGGATGCACAGCATCTGCAAGCCACTGTTGAGCATTATTCCACCGAGGATGGCCTGGCAAGCAATGCTATCGCCTCTATGACGCAGGATGACTACGGCTTCATTTGGCTGGCTACATGGAATGGCTTGAGCCGCTTCGACGGCTATAATTTTTATAACTACAAAACCGGAGCCAGCAGTCATATCCGCAACCTTCACAACCGCATTCTGGATATGGTGATTGACAACCAGCAGAACGTGTGGCTTCGCATGTACGATGGCCGTGTCTTCGTGATGAAGCGCAGCATCGACAAGATTATCAATCCCTTCGATAAGGTGGGAGGCAGCGACGAGTTCCGCACCACCCATCCGTTGCTGAAGACGAGCAGTGGCGACGTGCTGGCCGACATAAGCGGTGTGGGCCTCTACAAGCTGCGCATGGAGAAGGCCGGTGTCAGTGCTCAGCTGATAACCACTGGCGGACTTACTATCACATCGATGGCCGAAGGTTATCAGAGCGACATATGGTTGGGCACTGACAGGGGCGTTCATCGCATGGACGCCAGCAACCAGACCATCGAGCGGCGCGGCATTTTGCTCGACGAGCACATCACGTGCCTTTTCTCCAATGGCTACAATATTTTCGGCGCCACTGAGTCGGGCAAGATTTTCTCCTTCTCCTATGGTCAGGAGCCGCAAGTTATCCGCGATGGCTTAGGCGACCCCATCAATGCCCTGTTTGTCGACAGTCATGGGCTGGTATGGTTCTCCGACTCCAGGATGGGCGCTTCATTCCTTGAACCCGAGACGGGCGAAGAGCGTTTCTTCAGCCAGACAGTGACCACCCCCGATTACGATGGCTTCGGCGGCTTCTTCAATGAAGTGGGCGGTGTGGTGTGGGTACGAATGAACCATGGCGGCTATGGATACTATAACCGCGAGACGGGAGAGGTGGAGTATTTCCACAATGACCCCTCGAACCCGTGGAACTTGTCGAATACCATTCATGCCCAGCTCGAGTTGCCCGAGGGAGTGGTGTGGATTTCCACCGTCCGCAACGGTCTCGACAAGCTGGAGATAATGAAGAACACCATCACGCGCACGCAGCTCGTTCCATCTGAAGAGTCCTCCATGGAGAACGAGATTCGTGCCATGTACTACGACCGCGAGCGGCAATTGCTGCTGATAGGTAATAAGGCCAGCACCATCTACTTCTTCAACAACGCCATGCAGCTGCTGTCCACGGTGACTCAGGACAACAGCGGCCAACCCCTGGGGCGCATCTACGGTCTGTCGAAAGACTCGAAAGGCAACTACTGGGCAGCTACGAAAGGCAATGGCCTCTTCCGTATTACCCCGTTAGGGGCCGGCTACTCGGTGACCAACTTCCGCCACGACGACAACGACCCCAACTCACTTAGCAACGACGCCACTTACGCTACGGTGGAGGACGGCCAAGGCAACCTTTGGGTGGCCACTTACGGTGGCGGCGTGAACGTGCTTGCTAAGAACAAGCAGGGCCAGCTGGCATTCCTTAATCCTAAGAAGGGGATGAGCGGCTACCCCTACAACTCCCACAGGAAGGTGCGCACCCTAGCTGTTGGCAAAGATGGCAAAGTATGGGCAGGCACCACCGACGGCATCATCATGTTGAGTTATCATAAGGGTGAAGTAAAAGTAGAACCCATGGAGCCGTCGGAAGAGGATGTAGACAAGATTCTCCAGTCTAACGATGTGGTCTGCATGGCTCGAGCCAATGACGGCACGATGTGGGTGGGAACCAATGGCGGCGGCATCTCCCACACGGTGGGCCACGACTCCAAGGGCCGCTGGCTCTTCGAGACCTTCGGAGCCAAAGACGGCCTGCCATCGGAGGAGATTCGCAGCATGGCCTTCGACGACAGGGGCAACGTATGGTTCGCCTGCGACCATATCGTCTGCTCCTACGATGTGGGCAAACATATCTTTACCGCTTTCTCCGCCCTCGACGGCGTAGACGAGACCCTCTGTTCCGAAGGGGGCGCTACCGCCTTGGGTAATGGTAATATCCTTATAGGCACGGTGAACGGCTACTACACTATCGACAAGAAGAAACTCATCAACCAGACTGGCTCGGTGCTGAAGCTCCGCATCACCGACTTCTGGCTGAACGATGAGCTGCAAAGTCCCCGTCTGACCGACAAGTTCGACTACTATGTTCCTGAAAGCCGACGTTTGGAGATACCCTCACACAGCGACCTCATCTCCTTCCGTTTTTCCTCGCTCAACTACCAGCTGCAGCATCGTGTTCACTATCAGTACATCATGGAAGGCTACGACAGCAAATGGCAGAACGCCGATATCAGTCGCACAGCCACCTACAACAACCTGCCAACGGGCACCTATCGGTTCAAGGTGAAAGCCTTCCTCCTTGAGTCGCCCGAGAAATACGACATCCGAGAACTCGAGATAGTCATTCCGCCTTATTTCCTCCTTTCTCAGCACGCCATCTGGCTCTACATGGCTTTGGTTGCCCTCTTCGGATTAAGCCTCATGTTCTGGCAGCAGCGACGTCTGTGCCTCCGTATGGCCACCAATCCTCCAGCCGACCAGTCCCCCCAAACGGCCAAACAACCAACCCCCCAAACGACCGACTTCCACCACGAAACCCCTAAGCCACCACGTTGAGGGGTGGACTACGGAGCCATTGACGACATCATATTTATGAACGACAAGCATCGACAAGAATGACATAGAAAACACGAGGGTGGGGAAGCGTGCCCGGTTCGATCGGGATACTCATCAAATAAAGATTGAAAACCGAGCTGTTCCACTTGCCAATGGCGGGCCACTAACCAAGCTCCATAAAAGCCGGTGGATTACAAAGGCAGCGGACACTCACAACTTGTTACAAAGGAGTTTTCATCACATCACCTGGCACAACTACTTCCCTCCCTCTTTCCTTTAAGAACATCGAAATACCCAAAAATAACGACGACTTACAAAACACTATGTTCTCAGGCATTATAGAAGACACCGCCACCGTCGTAGCCATTCGCCACGACCGAGACAACATCGATTTCACGCTCACCTGCTCCTTCGTCAGCGAGTTGAGCATCGACCAGAGCGTGGCCCACAATGGCGTCTGCCTTACCGTGGTCAGCACCGCCCCCGCCCACGATGGCCAGCCCGCCACATACACCGTCACCGCCATGCGCGAGACGCTGCTGCGCTCCAATCTCGGACAGCTCCGTCTGGGCGACCAGGTGAACGTAGAGCGCTCCATGCAGATGAACGGCAGGCTCGACGGCCATATCGTGCAAGGCCACGTCGACCAGACTGCCACCTGCATAGCTAAGAGCGATGCCGATGGCTCCACCTATTTTACCTTCCAATACCCCGAAGACCGTGCGATGGCCCGCCACGGATATTTCACCGTCGACAAAGGCTCCGTCACCGTCAACGGCGTCTCGCTCACCGTATGCCAGCCCACGACGAACACCTTCCAGGTAGCCATCATCCCCTATACCATGCAGCACACCAACTTTCACTCCATTGATGTAGGCAGCGTGGTCAACATCGAGTTCGACATCCTCGGCAAATACATCGCCCGGCTGCACGATTTCAATAATTCTTGAGTTCTGAGTCCACTTGAAAAAGTCTGACAATGAAGATAATCGCAGATAAACAATGCTCAGCGTTCCCCTCCCTTCAAGGGGAGGGGTTAGGGGTGGGGTCTGTAATATTCCGTTAGCGAAGAAAATACTCACCCCACCCCGGCTCCTCCCCTACGATGGGAGGGGAGTCTCGCGGTATCATTAGCGGTGGTTAGTGACTTTTTCAAGTGGACTCAGTTCTTAAGTTCAAAACTCACGGACTTAATATACTCACATTTATTATGAAAGTCTACAAAGCTCATATCCTCTACACCAAAGAGCCCCACAAGTTCGAGATGTTGCCCAATGGCTATATAGCCGTTGCTGACGGCCTCGTGACAGGTCTCTCCACCGACCTCTCTGAGTTGGGAGCCTCCGATGCCGATGTCATCGACTTCGGCGACTGTCTGCTCATCCCCGCCATGAACGACATGCACGTCCATGCCCCACAGGTTCACAACCAGGGCGTCGCCATGGACCTTGAGCTGTTGCCTTGGTTGCAGAACTACACCTTCCCCGAAGAAGCCAAATACTCCGACCTGCGCTATGCTGAGCGCATGTATCGTCGTTTCCTCCACACCCAGTGGCTCTTTGGCACCATGCGCAGCTGCGTCTTCTCCACCGTCCATACCGCCAGCACCCGTCTGCTCATGCAGCTCTACGACGAAGCCGGCATGGGAGCCCTCGTGGGAAAAGTCGCTATGAACCGCAACTGTCCTCCGGCCCTTGTCGAGAGCGTAGAAGAGACCACCGAGGGCTACTTGCAGCTCATCGCCGACTATGCCGACCCCTCTCGCCTCGTCCGTCCCATCATCACCCCCCGCTTCGTGCCCTCCTGCACCCCCGAGTTGCTGCGAGCCTGTGGGCAGCTTGCTGCCACCTACCACCTTCCCGTGCAGTCGCACCTCTCCGAGAACCTCTCCGAGATAGCCTGGGTGAAGGAACTCGAGCCAGAGAGCCACAGCTACGGTGATGCTTACAATCGCTATGGCCTTTTCGGCCAGACCCCCACCATCATGGCCCATTGCGTATGGACCAACGGCGGCGAGCTCGAGCTGATGATGCGCAACCACATCATGGTGGCCCATTGCCCTACGTCGAACTTCAACATCGCCTCTGGCATGGCCCCCATCCGCACCTTCCTCGACGAAGGTCTGCGCATCGGTCTGGGCAGCGACATCAGTGGTGGCCACGACCTTAACATGTTCCGCATGATGGTTTACGCCATACAGGTCAGTAAGATGCATTACCAGCAGAACCGTTCCAAGCCCTTCCTCACCCTTTCAGAGGTCTTCTGGATAGCTACAAAGTCCGCTGGCTCCTTCTTTGGCAAGGTAGGTAGCTTCGAGCCTGGTTACGAGTTTGATGCACTTGTTATTGATGACAGCGTGCTCCATCCCTCCGAGTACTCGCTCCTCCACCGTCTGGAGCGTTACATCTATCTTGGCGACGACCGCCAGATCACACACCGCTTCTGCCGAGGACGGGAACTGAAAGAGCCCAAGACCATCTGAATGACTTAAATGCGGGAATAATCCCAAAAACAATCGCGGGGACAAGTTTTTGATGTGAATTCATTCAATCAAGAACTTGTCCCCGCGACTGATTATGGGTTTTCTTGTTAAGAAAATCTAAATATAGTTTGGATTTGACGGTGATGTGTGTCAATTAGGTGTACAACATGATAAAGCATGGACAGGAATGCATTTGAACGTCAGGCCCGCTCGTGGCGGCAGAAAGCTCTTGAAGTGAGCATGATGTACGGAGCGGGCAGAGCAGAAGCAGAGGATATCGCACAGGATGTGATGCTCCGCCTCTGGCAGATGCATGACGAACTGGACCGCTATGAATCGCCTATGGCGCTGGTGGCACTGATGGCCCGGCACAACCTGAGAAACCACCAGCGACGACGAAAGACAGAAGTGCTGGACGAGTCGGTAGTGATCAGCATTGGCACCACTCCGCATGAGGTGCTGGAAACGAAAGAAGACGATGCCTGGCTTGACAAGCGGCTCAGACAATTGCCCACTACCCAACGCACTTTGCTGTATATGCGACAGGTGGAACGGCGCAGCCACGAAGAGATTGCCCAACTGTTAGGGATAGAAGTCACTTCAGTCAGTACACTCATAGCGAGAGCCCGACGGACATTATTAGAAGAAATAAAACGTAGAAACAGCTTATGATACGATACACTAAGGAATATATAGGCCGACTGCTCGAAAGATACATGGACGGCACTTCGACTTTGGAGGAAGAAGATATCCTAAAAAGGTACTTCACTGAATGTCGTGTGCCTGCTGAGTGGAAGCCTTATCAGCAGTTGATGGCTGAGATAGATGCTATGAAGCCCACTGTGAAGCCGAAACCGTACTGGCGATGGTGGAGCATGGCTGCAGCTGTTGCTGTTTTCGTTGTTTTGTTTGCTGCCATTCAAGGCCGACAAAAGACAGAGACGGAGTCAGCCCTGATAGCCATGGAGACAGAATCAGACTCCATGCCGTCAACACCAATCCTTGAAATCCCTACAGACTCAACGCCAATGCTCAGGCAGCCAATTCAGACTCCCCCAAGACCAAAACGCAGACTGCGCAAGCCCCAGCCCACGATGACTGACTATGACAAGTCATACGCTTTGATGGCTCAGGCCGAAAAGGAGCAACAACAGGCAGAGCAGGAGATTGCCCTGGCCAGGCAAAGAATCATTCATACCCAGCTTACTGCTGCTGGTTATGTCGCCATCAGTCAAGAAGACGGAACAGTTATTTATACCAACGAACTAAATGAATATTTTGCTTATGAAGAGTAAGAACATTGTTATTGTGGGCTTTATGTTGTTCATGCCCACAGCCATCACGGCACAAGAGCACATACAGAAAGCGTTCGATGCCTTGCGGAGCAGTAAGAACCAAGAGGAAGTTAATGCCAAGCACTCATTAGAGAAAGATCCTGACACTGGCATGATGGAAGGCTTGGAAGATACTTACGAGTTCCTGATTACCGATTCTAAGGCAAAACATCTGGTGGATGACATCCGAAAAGCATTCGAGCAGGATGAGCGTCATGCCTATAACGTCAGTTCTGGCACCCTGGGAAATAGCGAGAATTATGTCTCACTGAAGGTGGGTGACAGCAATCAAGGTGGAGTAGCTTTGGGATTGATGAACGGTTCACGATGGATTTATGCCTGCTTCCTCGACCCAGACGATACGCTGCGCCAGCACCGTTACGCCTACGCATTGGAATGGGTGGAAGAAAACCACAAGATAAAAGGCAAAATTATCAAGACATACGCCACTACTCAGAAATTCCGAAAGAGCAAAGCAATGCAGAGTCGTATCATCACTATTGATGGCAACTCATTCTCCTTTGGTCCGAACTTTCCCTTCGACTCTGACTCTAAGTCATCGGAGACCTGGCTGACGGAATTCAACACCTTCAAGAATCTGTTTCGGAGGCGTCCCAATGGTACAGCAGCCAACAGCTACGCCACCCAGATTTATAAACTGTGCAAGGATGCCGAGTCCCTCGACGATGTAGAGAAGACCATGGTGTCAGCAGAGATTGCTAAGCTGAAAAATAAAACCAGCGATGAATTTATTCAGCAGCTGTTCGACATGAGTATCGAACGACTCAAGAAATAACCCTCTACCAATGAAATACAGCAAGACCTTATGTCTATCGTTGCTCTTGGCGGCGAAAGCTGGGCTCCTTATGGCCCAGACTCCGAATGACTCAACGCAAGTGAAAAGTGATTCCGTCACGTGGAACAGTGAGTTGGATGACGTAGTGGTAAAAGCCCAGCGCCAGCTCATCAAGCAAGACATTGACCGCATAGGCTATGACGTACAAGCCGATGAAGAGTCGAAGACGCAGACCATCATGGACATGCTTCGCAAGGTTCCCATGGTGACCGTAGACGGTCAAGACAACATCATGGTCAAGGGCAACAGCAAGTTCAGAATCTACAAGAATGGCCATTACGACCCCAACCTGTCAAAGAATGCTAAGGAGGTTCTGAAAGCCATGCCCGCTTCCATGGTCAAGCGTATTGAAGTCATTACCGACCCCGGTGCCCGTGAAGATGCAGAAGGCGTGGATGCTATTTTGAACATCGTGATGGCTGACGGCTCGAAATTCGGCGGACTGACTGGAGTGCTATCGGCCACCTACACCACGCTAAACCGTCCCAACCTTTACACCTCGCTGACAGGACAGATAGGCCAGCTGCTCCTTTCGGCCGACTATGGTTATAATGGTATGTCGTCAAAAGTAACCGTGAACGGTCAGACCACCGAGCGCACCTTCCTCCATACCGGCAACCACTTGTCGTCACAATCTGACGGCAGTAATCCTGGCGACTTGCACTATGCCAACCTCAATGCCAGCTATGACATCGACACGCTCAACCTTCTTTCCGCATCCTTTGGCGGTTATTTCTATAAGCTCAACGTTCAGGGAGATAACTGGTCGGAGATGACAGATGCCGACGGACAACCCCTATACAGTTTCAGCAACCACTATTGGATGCCAGGCTATAGTCATCACTCGTGGAATGGACGGCTCGACTACGAACATCGGACGCGTCTGAAGGGCGAGCTTCTCACTCTCTCGTATATGCTCGCCCTGACGCGTCAACATTCAGACCAGGAGAATACATATAACGACTTGGTAAATGTGCCCTTCCCCTATACCAACTGCCTTATGACCGAGCGTGAACGTTTTACGGAGCACACTTTCCAAGCCGACTGGCTGCGTCCCTTGGGCAAAGACCATCAGCTGGAGTTGGGCACCAAATACATCGACCGTAACAACAACAGTCACAACACCCAAGAGTTCCAAGGCAGTCTGCCTGCGACAGACAATCGCTTCGACCACACCACTCGTGTCTTGGCAGCCTACGCAGACTATATCTACAATGGCGACAAATGGTCAGCCCGAGCCGGACTGCGCTATGAGTACAGCTATATGCGGGGCAGTTATCCAGATGGCAGCAATGCCCCGTTCTGTCACGGTTTCGCCGACTGGGTGCCACAGGCCAGTTTGAAGTATCAACTGTGCAAGTCGCAATCGTTAAAGCTGAACTATACCACCAGCATCAACCGTCCTGGCATCACCTATCTTAATCCTGCTGTTGTAACTACCCCCACCGTTGTACAACATGGCAACCCCCTGTTGGTCAGTTCACACTCACAGACCATTGCCCTTATCTATATGTATATCGGCCGGCATCTTACGTTGCAGTTGTCTCCCAGCTATCGGTTCAACAACGGCGGCATAGCCTCCGTCGAGTCAGCTCAAGGCGATGTGCGTTATCTTACTTATGATAACATCGAGCGTTATCGCCGCGCCTCTTTCGATCAGTATGTGCAGTGGAAACCCTTCGAGGGCACTAACCTTGTTGTCAACAACACCGTCTGCTATGAACACTATGCCAACCCCAACTTGCACTATCGTAATGTCGGCTGGTCAGACAGCTATTATGTCAACCTTTCACAACAACTGCCCTGGAAACTGCGTCTCTATCTGATGGTCTATGGCAACATAGGACACAGTCCCACCGACATCTACTACAAACAGCACAGCTATTATGGCTACTATGCTTCCTTGCAACGCAGTTTTCTCCGCGATGACCGTCTTACCATACGCATTGGCGCCGATATTCCTTTTAACAATCACTTCATGTCCAAAGGAGAGACGGTTAATGGTGACTACCGTGACTTTCAGACAGTTCGGAATCACGGCCGCCAGTTCAGCCTTTCTTTGACATGGCGATTCGGCTCCCTCAAAGCCAGTGTCAAAAAGACAGAGCGTAGCATTGAGAACGACGATGTGGTAGGGGGCATCACCAAAGGACAATGAAAGTTCTGGACAACAATCAGCCACGACAAGCGCTTCGGCTTTCAGAGTCCGAAGCCTTCGGACTCCCAGTCCGGGGCCTTCGGACTCGCAGTCCGAAGCCTTCGGACTGACAAGGGCGGGGGTGTTTGGTCGTTGGGGGGAGTCGTTTAGTCGTTTGGGGGAGAAGGGGCTCGTCGGAAGGTTATTGCCGCTGTCTGACGGCCTCGTAAAGCAGTATGGCTGTGCTGACGGATACGTTGAGAGAGTCGACGGTGCCAAGCATGGGTATGCGGATGTGGGCATCGGCGGCATCGCGCCATGGCTGGGAGAGCCCTGTGGCCTCAGTGCCCATGACGATGGCGACAGGACGGCGCATGTCTGCGTGGTAGTAGGGCTGTGAATCCTGCAGCTGTGCGGTGAGGATGGCGATGCCGTGCTCCTTGAGGTAGCTGATGCACTCGGCGGTGGTGCAGCAGACGGTGGGTACGGTGAAGAGGGCGCCAGTGGAGGCGCGGATAAGGTTGGGGTTGTAGAGGTCGGTGGGGGTGTCGCAGAGCATCACAGCCGTGGCACCGGCGGCATCGGCGGTGCGCAGTATGGCCCCGATGTTGCCGGGCTTCTCTACGCCCTCGAGCACGATGATGAGGGAGGAGGAATCCGCCTCCCTCACTAGGGTGGAGGCTGGGTTGTGTCTAGACTCATTGACGATGGCGATGATGCCCTCTGTGCCGCCGCGATAGGCTATGCGATCGTAGAGCTGCGGGGTGACGATGAGGCATGGTGCTGTGGGTGGCAGCTGTGGCATGGGCTCTGTGGCCTCGGCGTTGGCTATCTCCGGGCAGAGGAATATGGTGTGGGGCTGATAGCCTGCAGCGAGGCAGCGGCTGAGCTCGCGGCGCCCCTCTACTACGAAGAGGTGCTGACGTCGACGCTCTGCCGACTTCTGCTGCAGGGTGAGCAGAAGCCTAACGCGGGGGTTCTGTGGGCTGCTGATGAGGTCGGACATTATTATTCTACGTAGTCGAGTTTGATAACGATGACGCGGATGCCCTGGTCGTTGCTGTCGTTCTCTACTTTGGCGATGTGCCAGTCGGAGGGGAAGAAGATGAAGAAGCGGTCGGGCGCAGAGTCGTAGAAGCGGGCTTTGGAGAGGTCGTAGTTGTAGTGTATGACGTCGTCGCGCCACTGGTCTTTGGGTGTGCTCGACTCGTGCTCTATGATGCCGAAGCGCTCAGTGCCGCTGACAACGTACTGGAGGTCGACGTGGTGGTAGTGACTCTCGGAGTTGCGCTTCTCCAGGGGGCCATTCTTCGAGTCTTCCACGCTGGCCACGAGTGTGGTGCCGGGGATGGGGTGCTTGCCACTGGGAATGGTGCGGAGGTCGGTCTTCGCCAGCCACTTGAAGGCAGCCTTCCACTGCTTGGCGTTCTTGCGGTACTGCTCGTAGAACTCCACGAGGTTCACCGTCTCGTGGGGGAGTGCCGCTGTGAAGCCCTGCTGCCACTTGCCGCGGAACATCCAGGTGCGTGCTTTCTTCACTAGTTTCTCGTTATCGCAGGGGCGTGTGTAGGTGCCCTGTGCTTGCAGACCAATGCTTATGACGGTGAGTAATAATAGGCTGATGAACTTTTTCATAATGATGAATGGGGAATGATGAATGATGAATGATGAATGGGAAATGCTTAGTACGACTCGCTTTCGTTGGGGAAGTTGCCTTGTTTTACGTCGGTGACATATTGTCCGATGGCATCGGTCATCACGCTGTTCAGGTCGGCATAGCGGCGCAGGAAGCGCGGCGAGAAGCCCTGGGTCATGCCCAGCATGTCGGCCACGACGAGTATCTGTCCGTCGCAGTTGGGGCCGGCGCCGATACCGATGGTGGGCACACTGATGCTCTCGGTGACCTGCTTGGCGAGTGCGGCGGGCACCTTCTCGAGGGTGACGGCGAAGCATCCGGCAGCACTGAGGGCAATGGCGTCGCTGAGCAGCTTCTGCGCCTCCTTCTCCTCCTTTGCACGTACGGCATAGCCGCCGAACTTGTTGATGCTCTGTGGGGTGAGTCCGAGGTGGGCCATGACGGGGATGCCGGCATCAAGGATGCGCTTCACGGTGTCGAGAATCTCTACGCCACCTTCGAGCTTCAGGGCATCGCAGCCGCTCTCTTTCATAATGCGGATGGCGTTGGCCACACCGTCGTGGCTGCCTGCTTGGTAGGAGCCAAAGGGCATGTCGCAGACCACGAGGGCCCGCTTCACGGCGTTCACCACAGAGCGTGCGTGGTAGATCATCTGGTCGACGGTCATGGGCAGTGTTGTGGCGTTGCCCACCATGACGTTCGATGCAGAGTCGCCAATGAGAATACCGTCGATGCCAGCACGGTCGACGATGCCTGCAGTGGTAAAATCGTATGAGGTGAGCATGGAGATTTTCTCACCCTTTTCTTTCATTTCCATAAAGCGGCGTGTAGTAACTTTACGTTCGTCGCTCACTAAATAACCTGCCATAGTTTACTGAATGTTTGATGGTTTATTCCTTTGTAGTCGGGTATCTGATAGTGGGATAACCCTTCTATTGTCTCTTTGTTGTTGGTGGTGGTAAGCCCCACGACGGTCATCCCTGCGCTTAGTCCAGAGCGGAGACCGTTGATACTATCCTCGAAGACAACGCACTCTTCAGGCTTGGCACCGAAGCGTGCGGCGGCACGGAGGTAGCAGTCGGGGCTGGGCTTGCTCTCGGCAAAGTCCTCGCTGGTGAGGATGGCGTCGAAGAGTGCGGGAAACTCGGGGTGCTGCCTGTAGACGCTCTCCATCTTGGGGCGGTTGCTGCTGGTGACCACTGCCGTCTTCACCCCATGGAGTCGAAGGTCGGCGAGGAGGTCGGTCAGACCCTCTATATAGATATAAGTCATGTGGGCCTCGTAGTCGTTGAGCCGAAGGGTCACTGCCTGTCGCTCGCTTTCCAGGGGACCAGCCCACCAGCGGTCGTAGATCTGGTCGAGGGTCTGTCCCTTTATCTCGTGCTCAAGACCGGGGTGCTCCGGGTGGTAGCGTCGGCATTCGCCACCCCAGAACACGGTGTACTGTGGCTCGGTGTCGAAGACCACGCCGTCGAGGTCGAAGAGGGCGGCACGGAGGATTGTTCGTTGGGTGTTCATATTTGCCTGTATTCGTTTATCGGCGTGCAAAGGTAAGGAAAAAAACTGAATTAACCACCGATAGAATGGTTAATGTTCCCAAAACGTGCACGATTATCGAGAATTATTCGTACCTTTGCAGGTCAAAAAAGGATAATAGTGATTATTTCCCCCATGTCATTGGCCGACACGAGTGGCTAGCCGAGCAACGGGGGGAGGGCTTCTGAACAGGCGCAGACGCCCAATGAAAGAATAACGAAAGGGTCTGGTAAACGCTTGTCCAGACCAATAGATCCCCCGTTTGAGGGGAGTTTTGCAAATGAGTGACAGCCAGAACAACAAGGCTTTTTCAGTGATTTCCGACATAGACGGCGACTTTACCGACTTGCTTGACAAGGAGATGCCAAGCGACATACCCATTCTGCCAGTGAGGAACATGGTGCTCTTCCCTGGCATTGTGTCGCCCATACTTATAGGTCGCGACTCGAGCATGAAGTTGCTGCGACGCGCAGAAAAAGGGAGTAATGTGATAGGCATCGTGAGCCAGTATGACCCCGATGTGGATGAGCCCTTGCAGGAAGACCTCTTCACCTATGGCGTCTATGCCCGTGTGGTGAAGTCGCTCACACTGCCTAACGGCTCCATCACGGCCATCATACAGGGACTGGGACGAATGCACCTGCTGGAGCTGACGGGCGACACACCCTATCTGACGGGGCATGTGGAGCCAGCACCGGAAATCATGCCCGACAAGCGTGACAAAGAATGGCACACGGCGATGGACGACCTGCGGAAGATGGCCGACGACTACATCAACAAGAGCGATGACATACCCGATGAGGCCACCTTTGCCGTTCACAACATCAGCAACGACGTCATGGCGCTGAACTTCGTATGCTCGAACATGCCATTCAGCCTGAAGGAGAAGAACAAGCTGCTGAGCGTGGAGAGTATGAAGGAGCGGCTCTTTGCTGCCATGAAGACACTGAACCGCGAGATAAAACTGCAGAACCTGAAGGCCGACATACGCAATAAGACCAGGGAGGACATCGACGAGCAGCAGAAGAACTACTTCCTGCAGCAGCAAATCAAGAACCTGCAGGCTGAGATAGCTGGTGAACAGTCGCCGGAAAAGGCCGACCTGCTGAAGCGAGCCGCAAAGAAGAAGTGGCCAAAGGAAGTGGCCGACTACTTCCAGAAGGAAGCTGACAAGCTGGACACCATGGCATCGCAAAGCCCGGAACACAATGTGCAGCTCACCTACCTGCAGACACTTGTGGGACTGCCATGGGGTGAATATACCACCGACAACCTCGACCTTCACCGTGCACAACGAATACTTGACCACGACCACTACGGCATGGAGAAGGTGAAGGAGCGCATCATGGAGTATATGGCCGTGCTGGCGCTGCGGGGCGACCTGAAGAGTCCCATCCTTTGCCTCTACGGCCCGCCGGGAGTGGGAAAGACATCGTTGGGCAAGAGCATCGCCGAAGCCATGAAGCGTAAGTATGTACGCATATCGCTGGGAGGACTGCACGACGAGGCCGAGATTCGCGGCCACCGCAGGACATACATCGGTGCCATGCCCGGAAGAATCATCAAGAGCATTCAGAAAGCAGGCTCGAGCAATCCCGTCTTCATTCTCGACGAGATAGACAAGGTGACACAGGCCACGGTCAATGGCGACCCAGCATCGGCACTGCTCGAAGTGCTCGACCCCGAGCAGAACACAGCCTTCCACGACAACTACCTTGACGTGGACTACGACCTGTCGAAGGTGCTCTTCATCGCCACTGCCAACAATTTGGCCACCATCCCCAGACCCCTGCTCGACCGCATGGAGGTCATCGAACTGAGCGGCTACATCACTGAGGAGAAGATAGAGATAGCCAAGCGCCACCTTATACCCCGGGAACTGGAGAACACGGGCATGAAGACACTGAAGAACAAGCCCAAGTTCAATAAAGCCACCATCGAGAAAATCATAGAACGCTACACCCGTGAGAGCGGCGTGCGGCAGCTCGAGAAGCAAATCAACAAGGCCATGCGGAAACTGGCGTTCAAGATGCAGATGGAGCCGCAGGCCGATACCGATGGGAAAACATCGCTGGCCATCACCCCCGAGCGGCTGGAGGAACTGCTGGGCAAACCGCCTTTCTATCGTGACATCTACCAGGGCAACGACTATGCCGGTGTGGTGACCGGACTGGCATGGACCAGTGTGGGCGGCGAGATACTCTTCATCGAGACCTCCCTCTCCAAGGGCAAAGGCTCGAAGCTGACACTCACAGGCAACCTGGGCGACGTGATGAAGGAGAGTGCAGTGCTGGCGCTGGAGTATGTGAAGGCACATGCCGACGTGCTGGGCATCGACTATCGCATCTTCGACAACTGGAACATACACATCCATGTGCCTGAGGGAGCCACCCCCAAGGACGGCCCCTCGGCAGGCATCACCATCGCCACCAGCATCGCCTCGGCACTGACACAGCGCAAGGTACGCAAGAACACCGCCATGACCGGCGAGATAACCCTGCGCGGCAAGGTGCTCCCCGTAGGCGGCATCAAGGAGAAAATCCTGGCAGCCAAGCGGGCTGGCATCACCGACATACTCCTCTGCCAGGAGAACGAGAAGGACATCCTCGAGATTCCCGACATGTACCTTCAGGGCGTGGCGTTCCACTATGTGGAGAATGTGCAGGACGTGTGGCGCTTCGCCCTGACCGACGAGCTGGTGAAGAACCCCATGAAGTTCGACATCCCCGAGGAAAACACCAAGGGAAAGGAAGACAAAGGATAATTCCCGTGAACCAAGGAAGAAACAGCCATGACATTCCAACTGCAGCACACCGACCCCTATAGCAGTGCCCGTGCCGGTCTCATCACCACCGACCACGGGCCCATACAGACACCCATCTTCATGCCCGTGGGCACCTGCGGCTCGGTGAAAGGTGTGCATTTCAGCGAACTGCGCCATGAGGTGGGGGCGCAGATTATCCTCGGCAACACCTACCACCTCTATCTGCGTCCCGGCTTAGACATCCTGCGCAAGGCAGGCGGACTGCACAAGTTCAACACCTGGGACAAACCCATCCTCACTGACAGCGGCGGCTTCCAGGTCTTCTCGCTCACCGGCATCCGCAAGCTGAGGGAAGAGGGGTGCGAGTTCCGTAGCCACATCGACGGCTCGAAGCACATCTTCACCCCTGAGAATGTCATCGACACCCAGCGCGTCATTGGCGCCGACATCATCATGGCCCTCGACGAATGCCCGCCAGGAGAGAGCGACTACCAGTATGCCAAGCGAAGCCTCGGGCTGACACAGCGGTGGCTGGAACGCTGCGTCAAGCGCTACCGCGAGACAGAGCCCCTCTATGGTCACCACCAGCAGCTCTTCCCCATCGTACAGGGATGCAAATACCGAGACCTGAGGACAGAGGCAGCCAAGTACGTGGCCGACATACTGCCCACCCTGGGCGGCGGCGGTGCCTCTATCGGCGGACTGGCCGTTGGCGAGCCTACAGAGGTGATGTACGAGATGATAGAGGTGGTGAACGCTATCCTTCCCACCGACCGGCCACGCTACCTCATGGGAGTGGGTACACCACAGAACATCCTTGAGGCCATAGAGCGTGGCGTCGACATGTTCGACTGCGTCATGCCCACACGCAATGGCCGCAATGCCATGCTCTTCACATACCATGGAACGATGAACATGCGCAACAAGAAGTGGGAAGCCGACTTCACACCCATCGACCCCGATGGCTGCGACATTGACCGCCTGCACACCAAGGCTTACTTGCATCACCTCTTCAAGGCACAGGAGTTGCTGGCCCTGCAGATAGCCAGCATCCACAACCTCGCCTTCTACCTGCGACTCGTTCGCGACGCGCGTGCACATATTATAAGTGGTGACTTCTCTCAGTGGAAGCGCTCCGTTATCGACGACTTAGGACGACGACTATGAGAATACTGACACGCCTCGACCGCTATATCATTAAGAAGTTCATTGGCACCTATATCTTTGCCATACTGCTGATTATATCCATCAGCATTGTCTTCGACTTCAATGAGAACATGGCCAAGTTCGCCAACAGCCATGCCCCCTGGCGGGCCATCGTGTTCGACTACTACGCCAACTTTATTCCCTACTTCGCCAACCTCTTCTCGCCTCTCTTCGTCTTCATTGCCGTTATCTTCTTCACCTCGAAGCTAGCAAGCAACAGCGAGATTATCGCCATGCTCGCCTCTGGCACCAGCTTCAGGCGCCTCATGCGCCCCTACATGCTCTCCGCCGCCTTCATTGCAGCCCTTAACTTCTACCTCGGAGCCTACGTCATACCCCACGGCAACGTAGTGCGCCAGAACTTCGAGGCCCTCTACAAGAACAAGACGAAAATCACCTCCGCCACCAATGTGCAGCTACAGGTAGGCCCCGGCACCATCGCCTACATACAGCAGTACGACAACCTTTCCAAGCGTGGCTATGGCTTTTCGCTCGACAAGATCGAGCAGAAGAAGCTCGTCAGCCACATGACCGCCGCCACCATACAGTACGACACCATCAGCGACTCGCGCTACCACTGGAAAGCCATGAACTACAAGATACGCACCCTGCGCGGCCTACGCGAGAGAATAGAGACGGGCAATGAGATAGACACCGTCATTATGATGGAACCCATGGATCTCGTCTACTCCAAAGGCCAGCAGGAGCAGTTCACATCCCCCGAGCTGCGGCGCTATATCTCGAAACAGCAAGAGCGAGGGTCGACCAACGTTGTGCAGTACGAAGTGGAGTACCACAAGCGCATTGCCACTTCCTTCGCATCCTTCATCCTCACCGTCATTGGTGCATCGCTCTCTGCACGAAAGCGTAAGGGCGGCATGGGACTCTCACTCGGCATTGGCCTTGCCCTCTCGTTCACCTACATCCTGCTGCAGACCGTTTCCGCCACCTTCGCCATCCAGGCATCCACACCCCCCATGCTTGCCGCATGGATTCCAAACATCCTCTACATCTTCATAGCATATTTCTGCTACAGACAAGCACCAAATTAGCCAAGCCCCCCATTTTCCGACGAATGACATTTGAACAGACATACCTCAACGACAACATCCTCGATGCACTCTACGACATGCACTTCGAGGACATGACCCCCATTCAAGAGAAGTGCATCCCCGAGATACTCGACGGCCACGATGTGCTGGGAGTGGCACAGACAGGAACGGGTAAGACCGCCGCCTACCTGCTGCCCATACTCTCCATGCTCGACGACGGCAGCTACCCCGACGACGCCATCAACTGCGTCATCATGGCACCCACACGCGAGCTCGCACAGCAGATAGACCAGGCCATGGAGGGATTCTCCTACTACCTCCACAACGTCTCGTCCATAGCCGTCTATGGCGGCAACGACGGCCAGCGCTTCGACCAGGAGACCAAGAGCCTGCGAGGAGGAGCACCTGTGGTCATTGCCACCCCAGGCCGACTACTCAGCCATCTCAAGATGGGCAGTCTTGACCTCTCACGAACCAGCTTCTTCGTCCTCGACGAGGCAGACCGAATGCTCGACATGGGCTTCTCCGACGACATCATGCAAATCAACAAGCTCCTGCCCCACGACTGCCAGAAAGTGATGTTCTCCGCCACCATGCCCGCGAAGATACGCGAACTCGCCGTATCGCTGCTGCGCAAACCCGTGGAAGTGAAGCTCAAAGTGAGCCGCCCTGCAGAGAAAATACGCCAGCAGGCCTACCTCTGCTACGACCCCCAGAAACTACAAGTCATCGAGCATCTCTTCCAGGCTGGAGACCTCAGCCGCGTCATTATCTTCTGCGGAAAGAAAGACCGTGTGAAAGACATTGACCGCCAGTTGCGGCGCCTCAAGATCAACAGCGCCCCCATGCACAGCGACCTCAGCCAGTCCGAGCGCGACGACGTCATGTACCGCTTCAAGGCCGGACAGGTCGATGTCCTTGTGGCCACCGACATTGTCGCCCGTGGCATCGACATCGACGACATCCGCATTGTCATCAACTTCGACGTCCCCCACGACGCCGAGGACTATGTCCACCGTATCGGCCGCACCGCACGCGCCGACCGCGACGGACAGGCCATCACCTTTGTCAACGAACGCGACATCCTGCGCTTCAAGCAGATAGAGCACTTCCTTGGCAAAGAGGTGGAGAAGCTTCCACTGCCTGAAGGACTGGGCGAAGGCCCCGGCTATCACAGCGCCGCCCCCGCCGCAGAAGCCAACGGCCGCCGCCGCCATGACCGTCGCCGCCCAGACAACCATCGCGGAGGAAAAGGCCGTGGACGCAAAGACAAAGGAAGAGCCAGCAAGGAGTAAAGGGGAGCGACGCAGAGGCGCTAAGCGAACAGGTCACCCGTTGCTGCAGACGACGACACCTTGCACCTGTCACAGATATCCCTAATGGTAGCCCCGTTGGCAGACAACCCATAGAAGTTATCCTCGCTGACGAGAACATACTCCCACTCACGATTCATCCGTTCTTCAGGATTCAGCTCATTGATTTTGCGTGCCCATTCCACTGCTGCTGTCTGTTTCTGCCGCACATTCCTATCGAATAACCTGTCGTTTCCTTTCGTTTCTATCAGATAGATTTTCTCGCCTGTAGCCACGATGAAGTCAGGATGATAAGTAGCCATTAACCCGTCTCTTCTCATATAATAGATGACGGCAAAGTTGTGTTGACTCTCGTTGATTTTCAGGAAGCGCTCCACTTCTCCATCCCTGTCGAGGAATTCAATGAATGCTTTCTCAAAACCGCCACGACTGGTGGGATAGCCCAAACGTTCGTAGATGCATTTGCTTACCTCCAGCGAATATGACTCACGCATCTTGATTTCTGCAACAGACGAGAATCTGGTGTGTACTACCTGTGCATCCGTCGTCATGATGTTGTTCTGGATGTTGAAGATGGCACGCGCCATTTCCTCTATGATGTGCTTTGTAACAATAGCATCTTTCGATAAGAGTATCTTCCAGTCGCTGCCGTTGAATGGATTGAACGGCTGATTAAACAACCTTGTACGGATATACATATCTACAACAGCAATCATGCGAGCCTCGTTAATCTGAAGGTTGGGAACTGGCATTTCCTTATGCGAAGATATTCTGTCAAACCTTAACGTAATAGTTCTAAGCAACTTCTGAAGGTATTCATTATAACTGGTAGCCGTAAACAGATTGGCCGTCACCTTATAGCGTCCGAACTGAGTCTTCGACAATGCTTCCTGTGAGATAAAAGTCTCTCCGTCCTGGGCCAGGAACTGACGCAATCTTTCAAGAGGGAATGCCGTAAATGGCTGGAGCGTACGGATGTCTATATCCACATCCTCCAATTCCTCTTCTGCCTCCCTGACTATCATGGGCCACTCAAAGTCAAACAGCTCATAGTCCTCGCGCAGTCCCACTCTGATTAAGTCGCCTGTTGCTCCGCTTGCACCAGTTTCGCCAGTATCCTCTGCTGCCAGTCCTTCGTCAAACAATTCATCATAGAATTGGAGGAAGGCGGGATGCTCAATGATGCTAAGCATATCAATATAAGTGGTTGGATGCGTGCGAAGCTGAAGTACCCGTTTTCTGTCAAGTTCCTTGATGCTCTGATAGTCAGGCTCACGCCACATCAGACGCAAACCCCGGCCTATGATTTGTTCGAGCAAGATAGGAGCCTCCGAAGATCGAAGCGGAACAATCACACAGATATTGTTCACATCGAAACCTTCTCGCAGCATCAGCACAGAGATAATCACCTTGGGCTTCTGGTATTTGTCGATGTCGAAGAGTTTCTTCTTGGTTTCCTTCCATTCCTCTTCGCTTACCTCACCCTTGGCATTACTGTCGATGGTTACGACATCCTCCTGAGACAGGCCATCCTCCAACATCAGCTGATTTACAAAAGGAGCCACGGAAGTGTCTTCACAGATAACCAGCATCTTCGGATTCTTCTTCTCGTCAAGTTTCGTGAAATCCGTTTCCAGCTTCTTCAGCTTAGCCAAACCTGCACGAAGCATCAGCCGCTGCCCGTCACTTAGGTCACAAACCTTATTCCGTTCGTCGCGCACAGCCTTATAGTCTAAGTCCTTCAGTTCTGTCAGTTCTTGTCTCCTATCCAATAGCAACGTCTTTACCAAGCCCTTACGCATGGCCGTTGCCAGGTCGAAGTCTACGACGATATGGGGGAAGAAGCATTTTTGTGCTTTCTTGCCAGAACCTCTCTGGTCGTAGGGCGTAGCCGAGAAATCCACTTGGAAGAATCGTTCACCTTTCTTCTCAGAAATGGCGTTCAATCCTTTTTGCCATTCCACTTCCTCAATCATTCCCGAGCGTTGCTCGCCTACCCGTAGCCTTTCGCCATTCCGCTTCAGTTCATGGATATGGTGAGCCTCATCGTTAATCACCATGATGTCCTCCAGACTTGCCAGATACTCCAGTTCCGAGCCTCGCAGATAGCGGCGATCCAGCATTCCCAAGTCATTGCCGGCAGCCTTGCCAGGACGGATAGGCAGCAACTTGTCAATAATTTCCGAAGGTGTCAGTTCTCCGTCTTCATCTGTGTTATCTTCTTCTATCTGGTTTTCAAAAAGATGCCAGTTGGTGAGGGCTATCAGTCCGTCGCCCGTTGTTTTTCTTCCAATACCTTCGTCTTTGGTGACGACATTGTTCTGAATGAACGAAAACACCTCTTGCCGATAATGAACAGGTATAAAGACTTCCTGGTTCTGATAGAAGTCGTTGGTTTCAATATCCCGTTCCTCCTTGTCTCGCTGCATACGGCCACAGAATGCATCCAGCAGCCGGTCATACACAATCAGACCAGGAGCCACTATCAGAAAGTTCTTTGTAAAGCGTCCGCTCTTAACATCCATTCCCGAGCTTTGCTCGCCTACCCGTAGCCTTTCATGTCTGGCGTTCAGCATCTGCCACAGCAACAGAGCATGCATCACCCATGTCTTACCTGTTCCTGTTGCCATCTTCACGGCATACTTGGGCATCTGATATTTCTTCTGCCCCAAGGTTGCTAATTCGACAACGGGCATCAGGTCTGGTGTCAGTTGTTCGTAATATTCCAGCACGTTCTTAACCCCCATCACTTCATGCAGATACACAATATTCAGGATGGCCTGCCTCTGACCAGCATGGAAGTTCTGTTTTCGCTGTGAGCAGTATTCTTCCGAGAACCACCACTTCAACAGGTTCTGCGTCGTGGGCGTTACCTGTTCCAACAGTTCGCCGCTTTCCCATGCTGCGTTTACCGTCTCGCTGAGTCGCTTGGCTAACTCCAGCGAAGCATTCATTCCGTTTGTTGCCATAGCCTATACCTCCTTGATTACCTGACTTTCAAACCCAAACACATCCACTGCCTTGATGCATACCTTTCTCTGAGCCTTATGTGCCACTCTCAGCCGAGTCTTATAGACACAATGCAGCGGGTCGTTGTCGTTCTCCATATTCTCCCGATAGTCCTGCCAAGTAGAGCGGAAGGTCGCGCCGTCATAGTCGGGGTCGATGCTCCAGTATTCTATCAACGAGAGCGGGTCGCGCTCCAATACTTGTTGCAGTTTCTCCTTGTCTTTATCATCCAGCGGAATATTGTCTGGCGACAACAGCACGTAGTTCTCCAACTCCACGTCTATCTCGTCTTGATCGCCATTCTGCTTCACCACTAAAGGCTTCGCCACTAAGTATTGCAGCGACGAGAAACGAACCGACTTATCATCTATCAGTTTCTTGAAGCCTTTCTTGGCTAACTTATCCAACAGGTCTGGCGGTATCACCAATACCTCCACGTTCGAGTTCTCATACTTCTGAATAGCCTGCGAGATATCGAAGGCAAAGTTCCAGCCCAGCACGACCACCTTTTCCCAATCGCCACCAAGCAGCGATGCCTTTGCTTCCACGGCTTTGCGGATGGTGGCAGCAGTTGTCAGACGGTTGGGTGAATCTACCATAACTAATGTACGCGTACCTTTAATATATCCATAGTTACGGTCGTTGGTCTGTTCAGGTGTGAAGGGTAGGGCGCCGTAGAGGCCTAACACTACTTGGCTCAAATCGCCCACGTGCTTATAGCGCTTGTTGTTCCTAAACGCCTCTTTTTGATAGTCGCCAATGCTCTGATACAGGAATGGCTTCACTTCCTGGTCTATAAATCGTTTGCGCATCACCAACGAAGCAGGCTTACCAATGTCGCAGGTAATCCAGCGTCTGCCTAATCGTTCAGCCACAGCAGCCGTTGTGCCGCTGCCACCGAAGAAGTCGCAAACAAGGTCACCTTCGTTGGAAGAGGCTTTGATGATGCGTTCGAGGAGGGCTTCGGGCTTTTGGGTTGCATAGTCTATTCTTTCTTTCGCCTGAGAATTTACAGGAGGAATATCATCCCATAGCCCTCCTATAATACTCCCTTGAAGACTATCTAAATATCTTTTAAATCTTGGTCGATTATTATTTGTCATGACTATAAGGCCGTCTTCACATAACTTGTCGATATTTTCTTGTGAATACCTCCAATGAGTTCCTGGAGGTGGAGTCAACTCTTTACCCCAAAAAATACGTGATGGACCTTCGCCTGGTGCTGTTAAATTATCTAAGGCGTATCTTCTTCCATCGCTATCTACATTTGAATAGTATTTATTAATGTGTTCTTCTGAATGAGGAAGGTATTGAGCATTCCATTTGTATTCTGCAAAATTCTTTCTGTAGAAGTATATGGTGTCGTGAATGATGCCAAAACTTTGCCTTTGTGCATGTGATGTTGTCCTTTTCCAGATGATTTCACTTGAAAAGTTTTCTTTACCAAATATCTCGTCAAGAAGTAGCTTAACATAAGGACCTACATGCCAATCAATATGCACATAAATGCTTCCTCTTTCAGACATCAGTTCTTTCATTAATGCCAATCGTGGATAAATCATCTTCAAGTAGGAAATCGTACCTTCTTCCCACGTATCCGCATACGCAAATTGCTCGATAACCGTCGGCTTCTGCTGAATATCTGTTCCTGGCAAAGAAATCTTTGTCCGATAATCAGCCTTGGAGTCAAATGGCGGATCAATATAAATCAAATCGACCTTTCCGCGAAGTGAGGGCAATCCCGTCTGGGCATCACCAGCAAGGAGGGCCTGCATCGCCAAAAGGTTGTCACCATAGATAAGGCGGTTCATCCACTCCCCATTTCCGCCAGCCATTGTGAAGGCATTGGGAATCTGTGGCGTGCTGCCCTTAAACAGCCCACTCACATCCTTACTCGGCAACACCAGCTCATTGGTCTGAAGCCCTATCTGCGTACCACTACTTAGCCGCTCCAGTATCTGTGCAGCCTCACGCCTGCCCTCGCTCACAATTCGGGGCAACTCTTCAATTAACGATTTAGCCATGTAGCATTATAGTTTTATAATGCGTCGAGCCAATAAACAAATGTTCCTACAAGTACCCGTGCAAGCAGTCGCTTACTCACGTTGCGGACTTTAGTCCGCGACCTTGGACACGAAAACGTGGACGCTCTCGCTGTCCAACGTTCAAGGTACTTGCAGGAAACCTATAGTATTAAAACAGGAAAACGCCCACTATACCAGTAGGCGTTACCACTATTCTAACACTATGTTCTTTCCACCTGCAAGTTTCTGAACGTTTTGAATAATAGCCAACGCTAATGTTTAACCCACGAAAGTCGCATCGCCCCCCCTGCACCCAGGGAATCAGCCTTAGCTTTCACCGTTTCATGCGTCCTTTCAGAAGCATGCGAGCAGAGCTCGAGCGACGGCGCATCGGCGATACTTGATTGCAAAGATACAAAAAAAATCTCTTTCCTATATATAATATGGTGCAATTTAATACTATTTTAACCGTTTGGAGGCGGTATCCGGTGGGTGAAATATCCCCCGAAAGAGTTTCAAACGGTCTGAAACTATTAGTTCAGGGCAGCTGAACTAATAGTTCAGGGCCGCTGAACAATTAGTTCGGCGGCCCTGAACCAAAAAAGAAGCTTTCCGAATGCTATGAGAATGCATCTCAGATCTGGGGTATAGCTTATTTCTCTTCTGTGCTGAGGAACTCCCTGATGGAGGTGTTGGGGTGTGCAGCCAGCCAGTTCTCGGCCTGGGCGACGTGGCTGTTGGCAAAGAAGCGGCGCTGTGCCTTGAGCACAGAACCGCTGTGTCTTAAGCACAGAATCGCTGTGCTTGACACACAGAACCATTTCTCTCGAAGCGCAGAAATGCGCCGCAACTGTGTTAAAATATGTTTAATAAATTATACGCCTGCGCGCATATGAGTACCTTTGTTTCATCCAAAGCGCAAGGACAATAACCAATAAACAATAACCAATAATCGTGAAACACCTATAAAAAAACAAAACAAAAATTTGTTTGTATTAGATTATTTCCTATATTTGTAACCGAATAATAATTGACGGTTATGCAACAAAAAATGTCCTACCCGATGGAACAGCTGCGTAAAGAGGCGTTCCTCATCATCCTTGCCTGCTTTTTCTTTGCTTTCGGTGCAAGCGCACAGTCGCTGACGTTCGCTGACCGAAACGTGGAGCGGCGGGCACTCATCAATGGTGATGCTGACAACGATGGACACATCTCAAAGGTGGAGGCGGACTCCATCAAGTCTCTGAATCTCACGCAGTACCGCACCGACATGTTCGTGGTCAGCACCTATGAAGACCTTGCCCTCTTTCCCAATCTGGAGAAGGTGTGGCTGGGCGAAAGTAAGTTGGAGACGGTAGACCTCTCCAAAAACTGGAACCTGAAGTTTGTCAGCATACAGAGCGACAACCTTAAGACACTCATCCTTGCCGTGGGCTGCACGCCTAAGTTGGCTTATCCTATGCACAGCGGAGAAATACTCATCAAGCGCATAAAAAATCCCGATGCACCTGGAGCCTTGTTTTTCCCTTATTAAATCCCTATGGTTATGAAAAGACTTTGCTTAATAACATTACTGGGACTGGTGGCAATGGTGACCCGAGCACAGATTCCTGACCCAGGCGACCCGCATTGTGCCTACTGCAATGTAAACCTAAAGACTGGCGAAGCCCACAAGCGTAGTTGCCCCTATTATTCAGAACCCTCGAACGAGGAGTCGTCTTCTTCAAGTAGCAGTTCGCCGGGTTCCTCAGCGTCCCAGCCCAGCGGCCCTACGAGGTCTAATCCGTTTGCTGATGGTTGCTGTCCGGAATGTGGCGCAAAAGTAGAGATGATAGGTGAATACAATCGTCATCGTAGCGATTGCAGACTGGGAAATGCGTACCGAGAATACTATCGTTTGTGGGAAGTGTCGTTGCATGGTAAGAAGAAAAAGGAGCGAGATGCTGCATGGAGTAAGATGCAAGATGCATATGAAAGGGCAGGTGATATAGCCGAACAGGCCATCAAGCGAAAGAATAGCGGCGCCAGCACATCGGGCTATTCCACACCTTCCACCCACCTGAGCGACTACACACCCATGCCTGAGAACAATCCGGCACCACAGAACCAACCGAAGCCCGAGCCGTCCATCCAGTGTCCCATCGCACAGCAGGCGCCCTCGTTCTCCAGTGTCAACGAGGAAAGCGTTATTCATAATGAGTTGATGAGTCTTGAGGGCCAGCACGCATGGGGTGAGGTGGATATGGAAGCTATAGCCGTTTACAATGAGCAAGCATTGGACCCCATTCCCTTGAAATTCCGATACGAAGACTATACGCACACAGCAGGCCATGCAGTAGTGCTTGGCTTTCCGGTGACAGATAAGAGTGGGCGGGTTACCTCCGTCGCGTGGCATATCTTCGTGAAAGGGCCCAATGGCAAGTATATACCCGCAAAAGGCTTGCAGGACCAGGAGCACAGAGGTCGCAATCCGAAGGGGAATGAGCAGACGACGCGTCTCCGCAGCATTCACATGGCTTGCGAGGGCACGTTCATCGTGAAAGAATATGAAAACAACGGCGGAGGGTATTACAAGGAGATCATCCTGGCAAGAACAGGCGAAATCGTTGAAAGAGGCTACGACATCTCCTTTCCAAGTTACAAAGTGGACGGGAAGCGTCTGATTTTGCACGAACCCGACTGGAGCAGGGGGGCAACAATCAGAGACCTCTATTTTCTGAGTGATGAAGAGGGAAAAACCATAGTACATGGCGACAAACTCACGTTCTATGACGACGCTATCATAGTAAAGTCAGAGGATTCTTTCCAATTGTGCAATTGGTATGGCGAAAGCATCAAAGTGCCTGATGGCGACTGGAAGGAATACTTCGTGGATGTGAAGGCCTACAACGACAACGGCTCGTACTACATCATTGAGACCAAGAACCATCATTTTGCTGTCGTAGGTCGTGGCTTTATGCGCATAGGTGGTCTTTATGACACGGAAGACGAGGCCCGCGCCGCATGGACCAACAGAAGATAAGGATTGGCGGGAGCGTGGTATCCTCTATTTCTCTGCTGTGCTGAGGAACTCCCTGATGGAGGTGTTGGGGTGTGCAGCCAGCCAGGTCTCGGCCTGGGCGACGTGGCTGCTGGAGAAGATGCGGCGGTCGAGGGCGCGGTTCACCACCAGCTGTATGCGTCCCATGTGCACATCGCGCTGCTGACGTGTGAGGGTGGAGTCGGGCGGTGATGGGAAGCAGGAGAGGAGGTAGAAGCTGAGGCAGTCGGGCACGATGTACTGGCGCGTCATCATCTGCCGCTGTCGGTCGCTGTAGCCGTAGTGCTTGTAGAGCTCGTAGTCGCTGCCCAGATATTTGTCGAGCGAGATGCCGAGGATGCCGCTCCCGACGGTGATGCTCTGGTCGAGCGAGCCTATCTGGGAATAGATGTGTGGCACGTCAAGACCGGGAATCATGGTCTGAAGACGCGAGAAGGCTTGGCTGAGCTCGCGGTTCAGGTCGTCGGTGGATTCGTACTGAAGACCGACATCGTGGATGAGGGTCTGGAGGGTGGAGTCCTGAAAGAAGATGAGGAACTTCACTTTCATGTCGGGGTCGTCCACGCGCCCCAGCTGCAGCACGTCCTCAATGAGCATCCGCGTCTCCATGGGGTAGTCGGTGTTCATCTGCTGCAGGGCGGCAAAGTCGCCCATGGTCAGGTAAAGACTTTCTATCCGGTCGAAACGGTCGATGGCAATGGCGGTGGGCGACTGCTCTTTCTTGACGGAGTGGCTATTCCACTTGCACCCCCAGACCAACGTTGCCAATGCTATGAATATGAGGATCGTTCTTCGCACTGAAATGTTATACTATTGTTAAACCAGTGTGCAAAAGTACTAAAAATTCTTGATTTAACCAAATTTTAACCTAAATAATTGAAACGACAGGGCCATTTTTGTTTTCTTTTCGTAATTTTGTATGAAAAAACAAACATGAGCCCACTTCAAAAAGTCTGACAATGAAGATAATCGCAGATAAACAATGCTCAGCGTTCCCCTCCCTTCAAGGGGAGGGGTTAGGGGTGGGGTCTGTAATATTCCGTTAGCGAAGAAAATACTCACCCCACCCCGGCCCCTCCCCTACGATGGGAGGGGAGTCTCGCGGTATCATTAGCGGTGGTTAGTGACTTTTTCAAGTGGACTCATTAACTTAAGTTTCCCACAAAAAGGATTTCCCAAAATTCCGCTTAAGTCTCCAGATGCAACATCTAAAAACACGAAAAGCTCGAAAGGATATTTGTGTCTTGAGTGTCTTTCGATGTTCATAAACACAAAGCCGCCAGAATCTCTGGTAGACTCCGGCGGCAATTGGTTCTGAGGTATTATGCGGTAGTGTTTATACGAGGTCGGCACGTCCCTTCACCTCCTCGAGCACTGTCTTAGCGATAGCGCTTGACAGAGGAGCGTGGTGATCGTACTCCATGGAGCTGGTGGCACGACCTGAGGTGATGGTACGCAGAGCGGTGACATAGCCGAACATTTCCGACAGGGGCACCATGGCCTTCACGACGCGGGCGCCGCTGCGGCTCTCTTCCATACCTTCCACCTGACCGCGACGCTTGTTCAAGTCGCCGATGACGTCACCCATGTTCTCCTCGGGTGTCACCACCTCGAGCTTCATAATGGGCTCCATGAGCACGGGCTTAGCCTTGGCACAAGCCTCCTTGTAGGCCATCTGGGCGGCAATCTCGAATGAGAGCTGGTCGGAGTCGACGGGGTGGAATCCACCATCGACGACCGTCACCTTGAGTGAATCGAGAGGATAGCCACCGAGGATACCGTTCTTCATGGCAGCCTCGAAGCCCTTCTGGATGCTGGGGATGAACTCCTTGGGGATGTTACCGCCCTTCACCTCGTTCACGAACTGCAGGCCGGGGTTGTTCTTCAGGTCGTAGTCCTCGTCCACGGGGCCTACCTTGACGAGCATCTTGGCGTACTTACCGCGACCACCCGACTGCTTCTTGTAGGTCTCGTCGATTTCCACTTCCTTCGTGATGGCTTCCTTGTAGTTCACCTGGGGCTTGCCCTGGTTGCACTCTACCTTGAACTCGCGCTTCAGGCGGTCAATGATGATATCGAGGTGCAGCTCTCCCATACCCGAGATGATGGTCTGACCACTCTGCTCGTCGGTACGCACGGTGAAGGTGGGATCCTCTTCGGCCAGCTTAGCCAGACCGTTGTCCAGCTTGGCGATGTCGGCCTGCGACTTCGGCTCAACGGCGATTGAGATCACCGTGTCGGGGAAGGTCATCGACTCGAGCACGCTGGGTTTCTCCTCGTCGCAGAGGGTATCGCCGGTGCGGATGTCCTTGAAGCCCACGCCTGCGCCAATGTCGCCAGCATCAATGCTGTCCATGGGGATTTCCTTGTTCGAGTTCATCTGGAACAGACGGCTGATGCGCTCCTTCTTTCCTGAGCGGGGATTGTAGACGTAGCTGCCTGCCTTCACGCTGCCTGAATAGACGCGGAAGAACACCAGACGCCCCATGTAGGGGTCGGTGGCAATCTTGAATGCCAGGGCTGCTGTGGGCTCGTCCTCGCTGGGTTTGCGGTCTTCCTCCTCTTCGGTGGTGGGGTTCGTGCCCTTGATTACTTCCACGTCGACGGGAGCGGGCAGGAAAGCGCACACGTAGTCGAGCAGGGGCTGTACGCCCTTGTTCTTATAGGAAGAGCCACAGACCATGGGGGTGCACTGCATGGAGCATGTGCCCTTGCGGATGGCGGCCATAATCTCAGCCTCGGTGATAGAGGTGGGATCGTCGAAGTACTTCTCCATCAGGGCCTCGTCGTACTCGGCAGCAGCCTCGAGCAGCTTGTTGCGCCACTCATCGCACTCGTCGGCCATGTCAGCGGGAATATCCTCAATTTCGTACTCGGCACCCATCGTTTCGTCGTGCCAGAGGATGGCCTTCATCTTGATGAGGTCTACCACGCCCTTGAAGTTCTCCTCAGCACCGATGGGCACCTGGATTACCACGGGGTTAGCACCGAGGATGTCGCGCATCTGCTGCACGGTCTCGAAGAAGTCGGCGCCCGAACGGTCCATTTTGTTGACGTATCCGATACGGGGCACATTGTATTTGTCAGCCTGGCGCCAGACGGTCTCTGACTGGGGCTGTACGCCGTCGGCAGCCGAGTAGGTAGCCACGGCACCGTCGAGCACACGGAGCGAGCGCTCCACCTCAGCGGTGAAGTCAACGTGTCCCGGAGTGTCGATGAGGTTGATTTTATACTTGTTGTTGTTCCACTCCCAATAGCAGGTGGTAGCTGCGGAAGTGATGGTGATGCCGCGCTCCTGCTCCTGAGCCATCCAGTCCATGGTGGCTGCGCCGTCGTGCACCTCACCAATCTTGTGGGTCTTACCTGTGTAGAACAGGATGCGCTCTGATGTCGTGGTCTTACCGGCATCGATGTGAGCCATGATGCCGATGTTGCGCGTCAAATGTAAATCTTGCTTTGCCATTGTCTGTTATGATTCCCCAGCTTCGGGGGTTGGGTGCTGAACATCGCTGTTCTTTCCCACTTTAATTTTTATTACCTATTGTTGTTGTTATAGTTATCCTTTTTATTAGTCCCTAACCCGGGGGATTGAAGACCGTCATTTCCTGGCCTCCATCCCCTGGATCAGGGAGCTAAGGCACCCCCTAACCCGGGGGCTGCTGTTAGAAGCGGAAGTGTGCGAATGCACGGTTGGCCTCGGCCATACGGTGCATATCCTCTTTACGCTTGAAGGCACCGCCCTGATTGTTGAAGGCGTCCATAATCTCAGCAGCCAGCTTGTCGGCCATCGACTTGCCGCTGCGCTTGCGTGCGAAGGAAATCATGTTCTTCATCGACACGCTTTCCTTACGGTCGGGACGTATCTCGGTGGGCACCTGGAACGTGGCACCGCCGATACGACGGCTCTTCACCTCCACCTGGGGGGTGATGTTGTCGAGGGCCTGCTTCCAGATTTCCAGAGGAGCCTTCTCAGCGTCCTTCATCTTGCCCTTGACAATCTCGAGCGAATTGTAGAAAATCTCGTACGACTTCGACTTCTTGCCGTCGTACATCAGATGATTCACGAACTTTGACACTTTTGTGTCGTTGAACACGGGATCCGGCAGGATCACGCGCTTCTTGGGTTTTGCTTTTCTCATTGTTTTGTTTGAATGATTTTGTCTGCTTGGGGTTGTTCTCGTCTTTGTCTTCAACGCCACGCTCTCGGGCATTTACTCAACCTTTGTCTAAGATTTCTCCAGCAAAACGTTTTTTCTTTAAGCTTTCTGAGTTTTGCAAGTTTTTGAGTTCTTGAGCTTTCCGAGTCTTGTCTCAGTTCCGAGCCTGCTCCTCACCGAGCACCCGGGAACCAAAGAGCTCAAAAACTCACACTCCTCGGTCTTCTTACTTCTTCTGCTTAGGACGCTTAGCACCGTACTTCGAGCGACGCTGTGTGCGGTTGGCGACGCCAGCGGTATCGAGTGTGCCGCGAACAATGTGATAACGTACACCGGGAAGGTCCTTCACACGACCTCCACGCACCAGCACGATGCTGTGCTCCTGTAGGTTGTGTCCCTCTCCGGGAATGTAACTGTTGACTTCCTTCTGATTAGTCAGACGAACACGGGCTACCTTGCGCATAGCCGAATTAGGCTTCTTGGGGGTCGTCGTGTAGACACGCACGCAGACGCCACGGCGCTGAGGACAGTTGTCCAGAGCGGGCGACTTCGACTTGTCGACGATTTCCTTTCTGCCCTTGCGAACCAATTGTGAAATTGTAGGCATAATTACTTTTACTTTTTTGTTTATTTATATTGTATTTGTATATAATTCAACAGTTTACAACACCCCCACATTAAAAAAGGGACATTTCGGGCTGCAAAGGTACTACATTTATTTTATTTAGCCTAACCAAAAGCAGAATAAAATTGCAGGCATTACCGTTTTTTAACACATTATAAGTTGTTTAACACTTCTTAAGCAAATATTCTCCGCGCGAACCCAGACGGATGTTCGGTAACGGCTAAAAAGTGTTCAAGAAAGGAATTGACAGCACGTTCAAAAACAGTAGCGACAGAGCGTTAGGCTGGGAACGGGAATGGCTTGGGGTTTCCAAAATTTGCCGGGAAGGTTCCAAAGGCCGATATACAGGGCGTTTTTGAACGCTTGTGCATAACCATCGGACAACGTAAAAACAGTTCAAACGGCTTCGTACTATGAGTCCGAAGGCCTCGGACTGCGAGTCCGAAGCCGTCGGACTGGCAGTCCGAGGCCGTCGGACTCTCACTGGTGGGGTTCGGCTCCAGTGGCATCGTTGTTTTTGTGGTGCTTGGGTGAGCCTTCCAGGGCATCCTGAAACTCGTCCCAGTCCTGAAAGCCAGCCAGGAGCGACAGGTGGTCGAGGGTTTTGCGGTTAGGCTTGCGCAGCAGTTCCTTCTCGACGGCGGCAAGTAGTTTCTTCAGCTTATTCTCCATAGGGCAGTCCTAACAATTCGTGATAGATTCTGACGAAGCGACTGGCGGCATCGTTGTTGTCAAATCGACGCACGTAGTCGCGACTCCGGTCAATGCGCTGCTGGCGTCCGTCAGCGCCGAAGAGCACTTTCCGGATGGCCTGTGCCAGTCCTTCGGCATCATCGGGGTCGACATAGAGGCTGTCAGGGCCACCCGCCTCTTCCAGGCACGAGCCGGTACAAGCCACCACGGGGAGCCCCATGCGTATAGCCTCGATGACGGGGATGCCGAAGCCTTCATAGCGTGAAGGATAGACAAAGGCGTCGGCCATGCGATAGAAGGCGGGCAGGTCGTCGTCGGTAACATCGTGAATCATCATCACGCGGGGGTTCAGACGATTCTCGTAGATATAGGCCTGCACCTGTTCAGCATAGGGTGTGGCACGGCCCACGAGCACCAGCGTCACGTCGTCGGGCAGCCAATGCAGGGCCTTGACGGCCAGGAGTGCATTCTTGCGTTCCTCTATCGAGCCCACGCAGAGCACGTAGCGGTCGGGCAGGTCGTAGCGTTCGCGCACCTGCCACAGCTTCCTTGCTTCCGGCTCGGCGGTGAAGCGCAGGGCACAGCTCTGGTAGACCACGTCAACACGGCTCTCGTCGATGTCGCCCAGCTCGCAGATGTCGCGCCGCGTACACTCGCTGATGGCCACGATGCGGTCGGCCTCTTTCAAGGTAGCAAAGAATTTCTTGGTGTATATCTTCACGTCTACCTTATTATAATATTCGGGGTGGCGCATGAAGATGAGGTCGTGGATGGTGACGACCGAGGGTATGCCGGCCCGACTGATGCCAACGGGCAGTTCGCCCGACAGGCCGTGGTAGAGCTGCACACCATCGTGCCGCAATTGGCGCACGATGCCGCGCGAACGCCAGTAGCCCTTGCCGCCGGGTTGCCATCCGCGGGGATAACAGTAGCTAAGATGCTCCGACTCAGTCACCTGCAGGCGCAGGTCGTCGCGTCCCTTGTCGGGCGCATAAAGCCGGAGGTCTAAATCAGGGAAAGCCGACAGGTCGCGCACCAATGTGCGCCCATAGCTGCCCAGGCCCGTGCCGTTGCGTACGATGCGCTTTGCATCCAGCCCTATTATAATCCTTTCTTCCATAGTTGGATGCAAAGGTACGAATAAGCCAGCAAATGGCAAAGGAAAAATCACTTTTTCTTATGCTGTTTAGGGCGGAATCGCCTTTGGAGCCTGCCAGAGAGGCATCTTTTTCAGGAGATAAAAGAACAAAAGGAGTTAAAGGGAGTTAAAAGAGAACAGATTTCATACGGACGGCCCGTATAACTCCCCAAAAAGTCGTACCTTTGCAAAAAATAACAGCTATTGAAGAGCCTAAGAAAACACTGGTCATACGCGCTACCGTACTAAAGGTACGAGAGGAGCATATTGGCCAGATGTTGCGTAGCTTGAGCATGGACAATGTATTTGTCAACAAGAGCGATGACGACAAGCATATTCAGGCATTACTTGACCTGTACATGGCGGACAGCCCATCATTGCCACGCAAGGCACGTCCTCTGGCGCATTCCGCTCATCACAGGTCAATGACGGGAATTTTGCGCATCTGCGCTGGCTGTCTATGAAGAATCACAAAAAGCTCTATAGTGGCTGAGGTAAATGCAAATTGAACATTGAACTATGAAGAAGACTGTTTACTTAGGAATGATTGCCGACATCATGCACCCGGGACTGATCAATATCATCAACGAAGGTGCCAAGTACGGCGACGTCATCATAGGACTCTTCACCGACAAGGCCATTGCCCAGCACAAACGCCTGCCCTACCTCACATACGAGCAGCGCAAGAACGTGGTGGAGAACATCAAGAACGTGAGTCGCGTGGTGCCGCAGGACGACTGGAGCTACGCGCCCAACCTGCGGTTGCTGAAGCCCGACTACATCATACACGGCGATGACTGGCAGACGGGGCCCGACCGCGAACTGCGCGAAGAGGCCATCAGCGTGATGAAAGAGCTGGGCGGCGAGGTGATAGAAATACCCTACACCAAGGGCATCGAGTCGTCGTCGCTCGACAAGGAGATCAAAGGCATCGGCACCACGCCCGACATCCGCCTGAAGGCCTTGCGGCGCCTCATCGACGCCAAGCCGGTGGTGCGTATCCTTGAGGTGCACGACGGACTGTCGGGACTCATCTGCGAGAACCTCGAGGTGAAGAACGGCCTCTACATGGACACCTTCGACGGCATGTGGAGCTCGTCGCTCACCGACTCGACATCGAAGGGCAAGCCCGACATCGAGGCCGTCGACCTCACCACACGTATGCAGGACCTGACGAACATCCTGGAGTGCACCACGAAGCCCATCATCTACGACGGCGACACCGGCGGCAAGCTCGAGCATTTCGTCTTCACCGTCCGCACGCTGGAGCGCAACGGCATCTCGGCCGTCATCATCGAGGATAAGGTGGGACTGAAGAAGAACTCGCTCTTCGGCACCGACGCCATACAGACGCAGGACACCATCGAGAACTTCTGCCAGAAGATTCGCGCCGGCAAAAACGCCCAGGTGACGAAGGACTTCATGATCATCGCCCGCTGCGAGAGCCTCATCGCCGGCAAGAGTGTCGACGATGCCATCGAGCGCTGCTGCGCCTACGTAGAGCAGGGAGGGGCCGACGGCATCATGATTCACTCGAAGGAGAAGACGGGCGACGACATCCGGCAGTTCTGCCAGCGCTTCCACCAGCTGCATCCCTATGTGCCCATCGTCGCCGTGCCCACCACCTACAACCATCTGCGTGAAGAGGAGCTGGCCGAGTGGGGCATCAAGGTGGTGATCTATGCCAACCACATGCTGCGTGCCGCCTATCCGGCCATGGTGAAGGTGGCCACATCGATTCTGGAGAACCACCGCAGCTACGACGCCAACGACCTGTGTATGCCTATCAAGCAAATCTTAGAACTTATTCCTGGAACCAAATGATGGACGTAAAAGAAACATACGATGCGCTGATAGAGAGCGGCGTGGACCTTTTCACCGGCGTGCCCGACTCGCTGCTGAAGAACTTCTGCGCCTACGTCACCGACACGGCACCGAGCCACAAGCACATCATTGCCGCCAACGAGGGCAACGCCGTGGGCATTGCCGCCGGCCACTATCTGGCTACGGGGCATCCGGCGCTGGTCTATATGCAGAACTCAGGCCTGGGCAACACCGTCAACCCGCTGCTGTCGCTGGCCGATGAGAAGGTGTACAGCATCCCGATGGTGCTGATGATTGGCTGGCGCGGCGAACCCGGCGTGCACGACGAGCCGCAGCACGTGAAGCAGGGCGAGGTGACGCTGGCCCTGCTCGACGCCATGCAGATACCCTACGTCGTGTTGGAGGATGTCGGCCAGATTCAGCAGATGGTGGCGCTGGCTATGGAGCGCAAGGCTCCTACGGCGCTGGTCATCCGCAAGGGTACCTTCGGTGCCTACAAGCTGAAGAACGTCAGCCACAACGACAACCCGCTGAGCCGTGAGGAGGCGCTGAAACTGGTGGTGGAGCATCTGCGCAACGACGATGTCATCGTCTCTACAACAGGCAAGCTGTCGCGCGAGCTGTTCGAGCTGCGTGAGGCACGCAAGGAGGGTCACGGCCACGATTTCCTCACCGTCGGCTCCATGGGCCACAGCTCCAGCATCGCCTTGGGCATTGCCTTGGAGAAGCCTGGGCGCCGCGTGTTCTGCTTCGACGGCGACGGCGCGTTCATCATGCATACTGGCGCGCTGGGCATCAATGCGTCCATGCAGCCGCGAAATCTCTTCCACATCCTGTTCAACAACGGTGCTCACGAGAGTGTGGGCGGACAGCCCACCATCGGCTTCCGTCTCGACGCCACCGGCATCGCCAAGGCCAGCGGCTATCGTCATGCCTTCAGTGCCACCACCGCCGACGAGATGCTCAGCGCACTGCAGCAGCTGGAACACCTGGAAGGCCCCGTCCTGCTGGAGTTGCGCGTCGCCATCAACTCACGCGACGACCTGGGCCGTCCCACCACCACGCCCATCGAGAACAAGGAAGCGTTCATGGAGGAGTTAAGAATTAAGAATTAAGAATTAAGAAGTGTCACTTCGCGAGTAAGAAGCACAAAAGTAAGAAGTATGATAAGAACAGCTGTAATCATGGCCGCTGGCATGGGCACTCGCTTCGGCACAATGACCGAGGAACGGCCCAAGGGCTTCATCGAGGCCGGCGACAAGGCAATGGTGGTGCGCTCGATAGAGACGCTGATAGATTGCGGCATCCGGCGCATCATCATCGGTACGGGCTACTTGAAGGAGGCCTACGAGGAACTGGCCGCGAAATATCCTCAGATAGAGTGTTGCTTCAGCCCGCGCTATGCCGAGACGAACAGCATGTACACGCTGTGGAACTGTCGCGATGTCATTGGCAGCGACGACTTCCTGCTCCTTGAGAGCGACCTCGTGTTCGAGCGCCGCGCCATCACCGCACTGTTAGAGTGTCCGCAGCCCGACGTGATGCTCATCACGCCCGTCACGAAGTTCCAAGACCAGTACTACGTGGAGCGCAATGCTGAGGGCATCCTCACCAACTGCTCCGTGAACAAGGAGGAGGTCAGCGCTACCGGCGAGCTCGTCGGCATACATAAGCTCTCAAACGATTTCTATCAGAAGATGTGCGCCGACTACGCCAGCAAAATCGCCGACAAACCCAAATTGGGCTACGAGTACGAGTTGCTGAACATGTCGCGGGAGGTCTCGCCCGTCTATGTCCTCTGCGAGGAAGGTCTGAAGTGGTACGAGATTGACGACATCGACGACCTGAACTACGCCGAGGAGCACGTGGTGCCATTCCTTTAAGAAGAAAGAAGAAAAACGTTATAACGTAATACCGTCATAACGAAATAACGAAAAAAGAACAAGAAGCGATGAAGATAAAAAGAAACGTCCTGCTGAATCCAGGACCGGCCACAACGACCGATACAGTGAAAATGGCGCAGGTGGTGCCCGACATCTGTCCACGTGAGAAAGAGTTTGCGGGCATGATGAAGAGTCTACGTGCCGACCTGCTGCGTGTGGCCCATGCCCCTAAAGAGAAATACACGTCGGTACTGTTCTGCGGTAGCGGCACCATCAACATCGACATCTGCCTGAACTCGCTCCTGCCCGATGGCAAGCGCGTCCTGGTGGTGAACAACGGTGCCTATAGCACCCGCGCCGTAGAGATATGCCAGTATTACGGTTTGCCGCACATCGACCTAAAGTCGTCGGTATTTGAACAGCCCGACCTCAACGCTGTGAAGAAGACGCTGGACGAGAATCCTGACATCGCCATCGTCTACACAACCCATCACGAGACAGGAACGGGCATCCTGAACCCTATCCGGGAGATAGGCGCAATGGCCCATGCGCACAGCGCCATTTTCGTGGTCGACACCACCTCGTCGCTGGGCATGATTCCCTTCGACATGGAGCAGGACAACGTCGACTTCTGCATGGCGTCGGCACAGAAGGGTCTCATGGCCATGACAGGACTGTCGTTCATCATTGGCAACGAGGAGGAGATACGCAAGAGTAAGGACTATCCCAAGCGCTCGTACTACTGCAACCTCTTCCTGCAGTATGACTTCTTCGAGAAGACGGGCGAGATGCACTTCACCCCGCCTGTGCAGACCATATACGCCACGATGCAGGCGCTGAAAGAATATTTTGAGGTGGGTGAGGAGGCCAAGTTTGCCCGCCATCGCCGCGTCATCGAGGCCATCCACAAGGGACTGGCCGACATGGGGCTGCGCGAGGTGATCCACCGCGACATCCAGTCGGGACTCGTGGCCAGCGTCCTCTATCCCGACGACCCCAACTGGGACTTTGAACAGGTGCACGACTACTGCTACGAGCAGGGCTTCACCATCTATCCAGGCAAGATTTCCACTACGAACACGTTCCGCCTCTGTGCGCTCGGCACCATCGACGCACCCGACATCGAGGCATTCTTCCGCGTACTGCGCCAGGCATTTGAGAAGTTCGACATTCAGATTCCCGCCCGCTACAATGGTTGAATATGATATAAGGACGCTGCAACTGCGCATCCTCGGCAACCTCTTGGCTGTCGACAAGGTTTGTTGCGAGCACTCCTTAAAATATTATATTTATGACGGAACCATGCTGGGCGCCGTCCGCCACAAGGGTTTTATCCCCTGGGATGACGACCTCGACATTGCGATGCCGCGCGAGGACTACGAAACGTTCATCACCCACGCCAACGAGTGGTTGGCTGAGCCTTACGAGTTCGTCAGCTATGAGCTGGACTCCACCTACCCGCTGCCTTTCGGCAAGGTGCAGGATGCTAGCACCACGCTCATCGAGCGACCTCATCTGCCTTATCTTGGCGGACTTTACATTGATGTCTTCCCCATCGACGGCGTGCCAGCTAACGCCATGATGCGCCGTTGGCATCTTGTTCGCTACGACGTGCTGAAAAAGCTGGTCTACATGGCCTACCGCGATCCATACCGTCACGGTCATGGCCCCTCCAGCTGGCTACCGCTGTTCTGTCGTAAGGCCATCGGCCAGCAGCGCCTGCAGCGTGCCACACGCCGTCTGCTGCGCAAATACCCCTTCAGCAAGAGCGATAAGGTATGTGTCTTCGACGACGGTTTTCACGGCGTCATCGACAAGCGCGTTCTCGGACAGCCTACACCCGTTGTTTTCGAGCATCACGAAGTAATGGGGGTTGAGCACGCCGACGCCTACCTCAGTCACATGTATGGCGACTACATGACGCCGCCGCCACATGACGACCAGAAACAGCATTGCTTCCACTTTGTTGACTATAACCAGCCTTACAGTAAATACAATGGCCAACCATTATGACACTCGCACGCTGCAGTTGCGTGCGCTGCAAAACCTGCTGGCAGTAGACAAGGTTTGCCGCGAGCACAACCTGCGCTATTATATCGCTGATGGCACTATGCTGGGTGCCGTGCGCCATGGCGGTTTCATTCCTTGGGACGACGACCTCGACATCGTCATGCCGCGTCCAGACTACACCCAGTTTATTGAACATGCCAACGAATGGCTGCCAGCTCCCTTCGAGATGGTGTGCCCAGACAAGATGCCGCGCTATGCAGGTGTCTTTGCAAAGGTCATCGACGGCAGCACTACGCTGATAGAGCGATGGAGCTTCAACCAGTTGGGAGGGGTCTACATTGATGTCTTCCCCCTCGACGGTGTGCCTTCCAACCGTGTGTTGCGGCGTTTGCAACTGTCGGCCTACAAAGCAGTAGAGCGATGGGTGTACCTGCGCAACCGCGACCCGTTCAAGCGCGGCCACGGCATTTCCTCATGGCTGCCCCGATTCATCCAGGCTGTGGTGTCCAATGCGAAGCTGCAGCGCCTGATGCATCGCATACAGACCATGTGCGACTATGACAAAGCGACGCTCATTGCCGAGTTCGACGACGACGAGCGTGGCGTGATGACCAAGGAGGTGTTCGGCACTCCGAAGCCTGTGCTGTTTGAGGGTCACGAAGTGATGGGCGTGGAGCAGGTGGAACAGTACCTGACGCGGCTCTTTGGCGACTACATGCAGCTGCCGCCTGAAGAGAAACGCCGTATCCACAACTTCGATTACGTGGACTTTGACCATTCTTATCACGACTACCACGACAAGCGCAAGTTCAAGTAAACAAATGACAAAAAACGTCCTCGTTGACTTCTCGCACCTGGCCGACCTGAACGGCTTTGGCGAAATAGCACGCAACTATGCCCCGTTGCTGGCCAAAGCCGACGTGCCCGACATACACCTTATATATATAGTACCCGACCACCTTGTGGGCCAATTCGGCACTCACATCGACTATATCCGCCGCAACCACAAGCGCGACGACCTGAAGAAACTGGACAAGCACATCGACCTGTGGCACGCCACCGACCAGCAGTTCCACCTGCGTGGCGGCGACAGCCACACCATTCAGCTGCTCACCGTGCACGACCTGAATTTTTTGCGCGAGAAGAGCGGTCTGCATCGGTGGCGCCATATAGTGCAGCTGTGGTGGCGAATGCGACGCAGTGACCACCTGACGTGCATTTCACAATATGCCAAGAACGACGTGATGCAACACTACAATCTGGGAGCAAAAGTGCCCGACGTGATTTACAACGGCATTGCCAGCCACGAGGACGAGCCACAGCAGCGACCGGCTTTCGTGACCGGCAACGAGCCTTTCTTCTTCACCATCGGACAGATACGCGAGAAGAAGAACTTCCAGACGCTGGTGCCCATGATGCACCACTTCCCCACCCACAAGCTCTACATTTGCGGCGATGACCACTTTGCCTTTGCGCAGAAACTGCGACGGCTCATCGACGAGAAAGGCGAAGGGCGAGTGGTGATGACAGGAAAGATACGCGATGAGGAGAAGCGTTGGCTCTATGCCCATACTCAGGCATTTCTATTCCCAAGCCGCCTCGAGGGCTTCGGCATTCCTGTGCTCGAGGCCATGCGCTTCCGCTGCAAGGTCTTCTCGTCGCGCTTCAGCAGTCTGCCAGAGGTCTGTGCCAACCACGCCTCGTATTTCGACGACTATGCCCCCGAAGCCATGGCAGCCACCATAAAGCAGGGACTATCAACATGGCAGAGTGACGGCGAAGCAGCTATCGCCGCACAGCGCTATTCACAAGGGTTTTCCTACGAACGCTACACGCAACAGTACATCAGTCTCTATGTCCGCTTGCTGAAGGACATAGATAAATGACAGCAATGAATGAACGCGAGTTTGACCTAAGTCTTTCACAACAAGCCTTCTCTCTTCAATGATTTTAGTCATTGCTGTCCGCTGAACATCGCAATAACTTGATTGGGGGCGGTAGAATGTAATGAAAATTCCAATCCACGAAAAATGCCGCACATCAGTAATTTTAGAAAAGCACCGCTTTGAGGGTGGAAAAGGACAGCTTTGAGGGTCAAAAAGCGGTACTTTTCCGCTCTCAAAGCTATCCTTTACTTTTTGCAAGAATATCCGTGTAAAGAAAATTCAGCATTCACTCTGGTCTTCCGTGGTTCATTATCCAGCCAAGACACCTCATCGTCAAGATAGTATTCCCTAAGGTCGGACTCACGTTGAAGTCAGGAGAACAACTTTTATATCATCAAAGGACATCTTTGCAAAATTGCTCGAGCTCTGCCCATACGCGGTCGACGGTGATGAGGTCGTAGCTGGGGGCATCGACGCCGCGAGCCACGATGTCGGTGTCCTGCGGCAGCCACGTAGTCTTGCTGGCGCCGGGCGAGCAGACGACCAGCGAAGGGCGGCCCATGGCATGTACGATGTGGCGGGCACCGCCCTCGTTGCCGAAATATGCGGTACAGTTAGCGGCCATGGCTGCTAATTGGCGAGGCGACTTCGCCTCGATGCTGAGGAAGACCGGCAGGGGCTGCGATGGTGCCGGAGACGATGCTTTCTGACGTTCCGCACACAGGCGGTCGTAGATGCGCCGGGCATTCTCAGCCTCGCGTCCAGGGGCATAGTTGAAGATGAGCTGCACGCTGGGAAAAGTGGCAATCAAACGGCTCAGGGTCTCGGTCATGCGGTCTTCCGACCATGTCTTGTGCTCCAGCTTGGCCGTCACACCGACGAGCATGACGGGACGGGCGAAGTCTATGCCCTGTTGTTCCATGTACTGGCGGAAGTCGTGCCGCTCCTGCTCGGTGACGGCGAGCGATAGGTTCCGGTCCTCCGTCCATTTTTCTGCGTCTGCCCCACCCTCTTTCAATGGTTCTGCCAACCGCAGGTTGTGGCTGATCATGCTCTCGGTTTCCGCGCAGCCCTCAAAGCGGTGGTTGAAGGTGCCCCAGGTGTAGGGTTTACGGATGCCTATGCGCCATTTACTGCGCAGGGAGAAGAGGGCGAAGAGCATGGTGTTGACGGTGGAACGCATATCAATAATGACGTCGTAGCGGGTCTGGTGCACCGTGCGCCATACTTTCCTGATATATGTAAAGAAGGAATGGCGTTCCTGCTCGGAGAAGGTGATGATGTGGCTCAGCGCCGGATGGCCCTCGAAGAGCGGCCCGATGCGCTCGTTGAGCACAAAGTCGATGTCAGCATCGGGGAAGTTCTTCTTCAGCGTACTGAGCAACGGGGTGGCCAAAATGGCATCGCCCATCTGGCGAAATCTGACGACGAGTATCTTCATATCGTTTCGTGTTTGATTGGCGTTGGTCGGCTCATAGTTCTAACTTGAACTCCATCTCGCGCTTCTTTTGGTAGTGCAGCCAGAAGCGCTGACGGGCCTTCATGGCGACATCGGTACAGGCCTCAGGGTCGAACCCGCGCTGACGGGCATACTCGCCTACGAGCAGCAGGATGAACCGCTTGGGGCCCCACAGACGGGCAAAACTCTTAGCGCCATCGCACATGGATACTGGCCCGAAGCGCATACGGTTGATGTCGACCACAGAGAAGCTATAGGCCCACTCGGCCGTGACGATGGGCTGAACGTCAGTCTGTCCTTGAGCTGGTTTCTTCTCCCACAGGACATTGCCTGGAGAGAAGTCGAGGTGGAGCACGCCACGGTCGTGCATGTGGGCAGCAAATCGGGCCAAGGCCAAGGCCATAGGCTCGTAGTCCTGAGGCGCGGCATCACCCATTTCGTAGAGCAGGTGGCTATAGGGGCACTGAATGCTGACCAGCCAGCTTTGTCCCAGCAGTCCCATCATGTTGCGGTCTTCTATATAGGCCACAGCCTCGGGGGTCTCGATGCCTTTCTCGAGCAGGCGGGCAGGATAGGTGAAGGCGCGAACGCCTTTCGGCCGGCGGATGCCCCAGGAATAGACCATGCGGTTCAGCCAGCGTGGCTGTTGGAAGCGTTTCACGTTCAGCAGCGTGCCGTCGGGGGCCGTCATCTTCACGATAAGGTTGCGGCGTCCGCCATAGATATAGGTGCCCCGGGACTCCATTGTCTCAGGGATTTGCTCTATGAACGCCCGCAGGTGTTCGTACTTCGGATAGATGTCTATGCTGCGCTTCACCTCGGTGGTCTGTGCTTCTTATTCTTGGAAATCTTCTTTCAGTATGGCCTTGCCGTTCACCATGACGTAATGGCGGTCGAACTCCTCGTGGGTGCGCTTCCAGCGGTTGTGCGTCCACAGGTAGAAGTCGGGCTGACGGCGGATAGTGCCTTCCAACAGCTGGAACAAGCGCCGGGTTATCTCGTTTTCGGGCTCCTGGGCAGCATGGGCAGTAATCAGCTTGAAGGTGCAGATGTACTTGCCACGCTTGGGGCGCTCTACGTCGGCATAGAACACGGCGTCGTCCATCTTCTTCATAATGCGCTCGCCGCCGGTAAAGACGGGTGTGTCGTGGTTCAGGAAGTCGAGCCACAGGTGGATGTTGTGCCAACGCGGAGCCTGGTCGCTGACGTAGCCGAAGAAATAATGGCGCTGCTCGCGGCGCAGCACGGCCAGGTGGCGCAGGATGTCCTGCTTGGGCACGCAGAGTCCGCGATGGGCTGAGCGGATATCGATGAACAAGCGGTCGAAGGCATCATTATACAGCGGGTGATATATAACACCGGTGAGCGGCGTCACATCCTTCGCCTCGCCGTTCTCTGTCCGGGTTCTCGTCCTAAACGACAGTGACGTGGCCGACAGCCATTCCCAGTTGCAGTAGTGGCCCAGAACGGCGGCACAGTTGCGTCCTTCGTCGAACACTTTCTCAATCTCCTCCACGCCCCGGAATTCGATGTGTTTCAGCAGGTTCTTGTCGCTGATGCTCAGCAGCTTGACGGACTCAACGGCATAGTCGCACAGCCAGCGATAGAAGCGGCGCTCAATCCGCTTGATGGCTTTGGCGTCCATCTCGGGGAACGACGTGGTAAGATTCTTTCGCACTACCTTCCTCCTGTATCGCACGACATAATAGACCAGCAAGAAGAAGCAGTCGGCCAGCCCGTAGAGTATCCAGAAGGGCAGCAGCGACAGCATGTAGATTACGGCATAGAGCAGATGGTAGGATATACTTTTCATCATAGTCGGTTCGGATTAAACGAGTTAATGATTCTTACTACCTCACGGGCCGCGTCTTCTTCCATGACAGGACTGACTGGCAGGCTAAGCTCCATCTGGTGAATGCGCTCGGTGACAGGCAGCGACAGGCTGTTCCATTGCTGATAGCACTCCTGCTTGTGGGGAGGAATTGGGTAGTGGATGAGTGTTTGTACACCGTGCTGTTTCAGGAAGTCCTGAAGTTCGTCCCTCCGTTCGCAAAGCACGGGGAAGAGGTGGTAGACATTCTGCTCGTCGGGCATCCTGACAGGCAGTGTCACCAGGGGATTGCTGATGCCGTCGTAGTAGATACTGGCGATGTGCTGGCGTGCCTCGTTGTCGTTATCCAAGTGGCGCAGCTTCACGCCAAGCACTGCAGCCTGCAGCTCGTCGAGCCTACTGTTGCGGCCAGTGTATTTGAAGACGTACTTCCGCTGGCTGCCATAATTGGCCAGAGCCCTGATGGTGTCGGCCAATTCCTTGTCGTTGCAGGTCACGGCACCACCGTCGCCCAGTGCTCCCAAGTTCTTACCTGGGTAGAAACTGTGGCCGGCAGCATCGCCAAGCGAACCTGTCCTGCGGCCGTCGGCACAGCGGCAGCCGTGAGCCTGGGCGTTGTCCTCCACCAGTCGGAGACCATACTTCCGGCACAGTCGGCCTATCTCTTTCGTATAGGCGCAACGACCATACAGATGAACCAGCAGGACGGAGCGTGTGCGGGGGGTGATGAGTGGCTCAATACGGCTGTCGTCCAGTTCCAAGGTGTCCCATCGCGGCTCGGCCAGGACAGGCACCAGCCCGTTCTCGGTCAGGGCAAGGATAGATGCAATGTATGTATTGGCGGGAACGATGACCTCATCGCCAGGTTTCATATAGCCCAGCTCGATATAGGCCCGATAGATCCAGATGAGGGCATCGAGCCCGTTGCCGCATCCCACGCAGTAGCGCGTTCCGATATAGGCAGCATAGTCGGCCTCAAAGCGTTCGTTCTCAGCGCCCTGAAGATAATATCCGGAACGGACCACACGGGTCACGGCTTCAAGTATTTCCTGCTCGTGACGCTTCGTCACGTTCTGCAGGTCCAGGAATTTTATGGTCTTCATCATAGGCTCTTCAAGTGGCTGGCGGTGGTTTGCAGCACGGCTTTGCTGACGCTCACCATGCGTTCTGAGTTATCTCCCTGGCCAAGGACTATGCGCTTGGCATCGAAGTCGTAGAGTGTGTAGCCGGTGGAGTCGACCATCAGCTGTACGTTGCTGTAGTTATGGAAAGCTGTGGGATAGACATAAGTGGTGGAGAGCACATCGCGGCTGAACAGGAAATCGTTGTGAGGCAGCTGCATCTGGCCCAGCAGCGTGGCACAGAGGTCGCTCTGATTGCATATCACGTCGACGTTGCGGGGCTCCTTCACCGCGCCTCCCACCCAAAGCATGGGGATGTGGTTTTTCTGCAATGGTGTGCCCTGATTGACGCTGCCGTGATTGATGCCGTGATCGGCAGTGATGACGATGAGCAGGTTCTCCCACTGTGGCGTCTGGCGCAGCCTGTCGATGAAGTCGCCCAAGCAGTCGTCCAGATAGGCGAAAGCGTTCAGCACCTCGTCGCTGTGTTTCTTCGCCGGCACATCCCAGGGCTCGTGACTGCTCAGTGTGCTGAATCCCCAGAGGCGGCGGGTACCGGCCGGCTGTGGGCTCGATGTGATGTCGCGGTACAGGTGGTTGAAGGTGATGTCGTCGCGTACGCCCCATTTGGCACTGCTACGCTCGCTGCTGGTGAAGTCGTCCATGCTCGTGAGGCGTTGCCACCCGTTCGACACGAGATAGGAGCGCATGTTGGTGAAGTTGATGTCGCCACCGTAGAGATAGCTCGACTCGTAGCCTCGGGCCGTCAATGTACGTGCGATGCCGGGCAGACGGCGACTCTTCTCGGGCATCTTCATCACCGACAATGTGGGGAACGATGGATAGCCACTCAGGGCGCAGACGGTGCCGCGGTCGGTGCGCCAGGAGTTGGCGAAGCACTGACTGAAGTTCACCCCTTCCTTCTTCAGCTGTTGCAAGCGGGGCATGACGTCGCCGAACTGTTCACCAGCACTCTCAAGCAGTATGATGACCACGTCGGGGCGGGTGGTGGCAAGCAGCGTATCGGCATCGGCACTCACGGTGGTGAAGACGCCGGCCACGAGTTGCTGGCGCTCCGGCTCACTGAAGAACGCATACTGCTCCAGGTCGTCCAGTCCGTGGAACAGCGAGTATAGAAAGTTGAAGACAGGATTGATGGCGGCGTGATTCAGGAAAGGGTTCTGAGAATAGTACACCTGCCCCACGTTGGTGGTCGACTCCGACAGTCCGCCGCGTATGCCGATAACCATCATAGGCATGAGTAGCACGTGGAGGATGGTGGCCCTGAACTTGGCGGAGCGGTCGCGAAGGCTTTCGTCCTTTGAGATTTTCGCCACTGCCACGAACGCCACCCACACGTATAGTTTGTAAATCAGTACGGCAACAACAGCCGTGGCCGCCACGCGCAGCAGGATATAGCCCACGCTGACGCTGGCGGTGATGCCTTCGGGCTGCTGCAGATATTGCAAGCAGGAGGCATCGAGCTTAAACTCCCAGAACTGATAGAGGCTGGAATCGGCCACAAATGCCAGCGCGAATGCGCAGCTGATGATGCCGTAGTAGACCTTCATCACCACCGGCGGCACCCGCACCCACACCTGGGCCATGCTTACCAGCAGGGGCACGACGAGGAAGTAGAGGGCTGTGCTGAGGTCGAGCGACAGTCCGTGGCGGATAATGTCGAAATAGTCGGTCAGGGAGACATTGTGCCCTGCGGCGTTGAAGAGCATGAATACCACCTTTGCTGCGATGAACACCAGCACGGTGGCAATATATACAAACAGCAGCCTTAGCAGCTTTACCTTCATGGCTTACTTTTGTCAGAACAGGCGCTTGGTGATGCGCAGGTTCAACACTGGGAAGACCTTGAACTTCTCGATGATGTCAACGTAGCGCCCCACCTTGCCATGTACGTTCGTCACGTCGCCAACGAGGTCGGTGCCGTCGTGGGTGACAATCTTCGGCGTACCGCCCCAGAAGAGCACGCCGGCATCGAACGAGATGCGCCAGGAGTCGTCCTTTGGCAGCATACGTCCGCCGTAGCCAAAGCCCAGGTAGGGTTTCAGTCGGTTCACCTTAACCCAGGCCTTCACCATCGAGTCGTCGTTGGGTTCCACCATATAGGGCGAACCCTTAGGATGAATCACGTTCCCATTGTCGTCGACCACGTCCTTGCGGTAGTCGCCAATGTGTATTCCCATGCGGCCGTAGTCGCGAATGCGCTCGTAGAGGCTCTTGACGGGATTGTTGAAGGGGTCAAGGAAAGTAGAACCCATCATTTCCTCCAGCTGCGAGAAGTCGAAGCCTAATTGCGACAGAAGCTGGATATCATTGATGACATCAAGCAGGGTGTTGTCCCAGAAATAGTCGGGGTCGGTGAGTATAGGACTGGCGACGATGCGGTCGTAGAGGTTATTGTATATTCCCACGGCCATGAGCGACGGCATGTCCTCGGTGGTGTTGTAGGCTTTTGCCACGCGCGACGGGCCCAGATAGAGTCCGGCAGTGAAGTGCCAGTTCTTGTTGCGCAGCGGGGTGAAGTCCACCATCAGATTGAAATTGTAGTAGGTGGGCACGCCTTTCATGTCGACCTGATTGTCGACCTTGTATCCAGTGAATGACTCGAGCTTGCCAGCCAGATTATCAAACTTCGTCTGGCTGGTACTGGCATCGTCGCCCACCTGCACGCCAAAATGCATGGTGGGGCTGATGGGCGGCATCCACGAGAATCCGGCCCTGAGCCGTATGAGGTCGTTGATGGGCGAAGCCACGTCGATCCCTATGCCCGTTGTTCCCGCGGTGAGCGAGAGGTCAAGGTGGCGGAAGGGACGGTTGTCTACAATCTGGGGTTTGAAATCGGTACGACAGCACACACAAGAGTCCTGTGCCTGCAGCCCGCAGGCTGACATGACCAGGAGCAATAACATGCAGAGTCGCTTCGTCATATTGGGTGCGTCTTATCCGTTAAAAAGGTGAAGTCATTCTGAATCCGCTGCAAAGCTATTAAAAAAAGTTGAAACAGCCAAATCTGCGTCCCTGTTTTTGCTCATACAGGCTGTTTTTTCAGTATTTTTAGAAAAAAGGTACGCAAAAGTTTGGCTGTTTGAAAACTTTTGCGTACCTTTGCACCCGCTTACGACAAGAGAGGCGAAGCGAGGGCGTTTAGCTCAGTTGGTTTAGAGCATCTGCCTTACAAGCAGAGGGTCGGCGGTTCGAATCCGTCAACGCCCACAAAGAACGAGAAGGCTATCCTGAACGGGGGTAGCCTTCTTTCGTATCGGTTTATTCCTGGTCGGCCAACGCCTCTTCCTCCTCGCGCCGCCGTTCTTCCTCGAGTGCCATGAAGTCCTTTTGCCGCAGCACGAACGAGTCGGTGAGGTAGTTCTTGCGCACCACGGGGTTGGCAGCCAGCTCCTCGGGGGTGCCGTGAAACAGGATGCGCCCTTCAAAGAGCAGGTAGGCACGGTCGGTGATGCAGAGTGTATCCTCCACGTTGTGGTCGGTGATGAGGATGCCGATGTTGCGTTCCTTCAGTTTCCACACGATGAACTGTATGTCCTCCACGGCAATGGGGTCAACGCCGGCGAAGGGCTCATCGAGCATGATGAACTTTGGCTCGATAGCCAGACAGCGGGCTATCTCCGTTCGCCGCCGCTCGCCACCGCTGAGCTGGTCGCCCTTGTTGCGGCGCACCTTCTGCAGTCGGAACTCGCGTATCAAGCTCTCCAACTTCTCCAGCTGATAAGCACGGGGCTTGCCCGTCATCTCGAGCACGGAGAGGATATTGTCCTCCACGCTCATCTTGCGGAAGACCGATGGCTCCTGTGCCAGATAGCCTATGCCGGCACGCGCCCGCTTATAGACGGGGAACGACGTCACCTCCTTGTCGCCCAGATAGATATGTCCACCGTTGGGCAGCACCAGGCCCGTGGTCATGTAGAACGACGTGGTCTTGCCGGCACCGTTGGGGCCCAGCAGACCCACAATCTCGCCCTGGCGCACGTTGAAGCTCACGTCGTTCACCACCGTGCGCTTGCCGTATCGTTTCACCAGTCCCTCGCTGCGCAGCACAATGCTTTCCTCAGCAGTGACTTCCAAAGTTTCTTTCTGTGTTTCTTCCATATCTGGCGGCAAAGTTACAAATAATTGTTGACGTGGCAAAGCATTTTCGATGTTTTAAGCCAAAAACCCCGGCAATTATTGCAGCCGTTTGAAAGATAATTTGTACCTTTGCAGCAAACTTTTCGATTCAACGAAAGCAAATGTGGATGATAGTGATACAGACCCCACTGCCAGGCAAACAACAATAAGAGAAACCAGTTCATAGCACAATGCTGATACACCGATACCTCACCATCTTTGGGCGCTACCTGCTGCTCATGGGGCGCACGTTCAGCGTGCCCGAGCGGATGCGTATGTTCTGGAAGCAGTACGTGAAGGAGATGGCGCAGCTTGGCATCAACTCCATCGGCATCGTGCTGCTCATTTCCTTCTTCATCGGAGCCGTCATCTGCATCCAGATGAAGATGAACATCGAGAGTCCGTGGATGCCGCGCTGGGTGGCCGGCTACACCACGCGCGAAATCATGCTGCTCGAGTTCTCGTCGAGCATCATGTGTCTCATCCTGGCCGGAAAGGTGGGGTCGAACATTGCATCGGAGATAGGCACCATGCGCGTGACGCAGCAGATTGATGCCCTCGACATCATGGGGGTCAACTCGGCCTGCTACCTCATTCTGCCAAAGATACTGGGGCTTCTTACCATCATGCCACTGCTAGTGATCTTCTCGAGCACCATGGGCATCATGGGGGCATACGCCACGGCTTACGTGGGCCACATCATGCCGCCCGACGACCTGACGGCCGGCCTTCAGCACGACTTCGTGCCCTGGTTCCTCTGGATGAGCATCATCAAGAGCCAGTTCTTTGCCTTCATCATCTCGAGCGTACCGGCCTACTGCGGTTATACGGTGGAGGGCGGAAGCGTGAACGT
>JAILPA010000134.1 GCA_024690505.1 Prevotella sp. | reverse complement strand
AGTCTGATGGCACCACCATCACCCGCACATGGGATGAGACGGCAGACTATCAGCGCGAACCGCAGAACACGGGACTCGACGATATGGCTGACATGCAATACGGATGGATGAACGCTATGGCACTGAGCCCAAGCGGCAGCGTCTGGACATGGGATAAAAGCAACGAACCTGTCGAGGTCATCACGGGTAGAAATCCGCTGCCCGCAGAAGGCGTGACAATCCTCGACGAAACAATGGTATTAGAGAAGGACGGAAGGGCTGTTGTCCCTGTACGGCCAATACCGCTGTTAGCTGACTACAGCGCACTGCACTATATTAGCAGTGATGCCACCGTGGCCAGAGTGAGCGACCGTGGGGTGATCACCGCTCAAGCAGACGGAAAGGCTACTATCACCGTCACGATGACAGATACACAAGGCAGAGAATATGAGACTCAGATGAAGGTGTTGGTCGGCTCGGCTTCTGCCATCGGCGATGTTTTGCCTGAGGATAGTTGGCGTCTGCAAGTTGCAGCAAAGCACCATGTACTACATGTTATTGGTGTACCGGCAGACATGCTGGTCAGCGTCTATAACGTTTCTGGCACTCGTGTGCATCAGCAGCACATGGCAGGAACGCAGATTGACATCCCTGTGACACATGATGGCGTCTATCTCGTCAGGGCTGGTAGGCAAGTAAGAAAGGTCATGGTACACAGTGGGAAATGAACCTAATTTGAAACAGACAAAAACAAAGAGACCGGGATTCGCCCTATTGGCTTTTGAATTCTGGTCTCTTTCCTGCGGAGAGACCGGGATTCGAACCCGGGAAACGCTTTTGACGTTTACACGCTTTCCAGGCGTGCCTCTTCAGCCACTCGAGCATCTCTCCTTAAATTGCGGCTGCAAAGTTACTATTTTTAATTGAAAACCAAAGGAAGGAAAGAAACAAAATGTTGGCGAGCAGTGGAATTTAACTTGATTTAACAGGCTCGGATTTGGAAACAGCCCAAAGTCCTGCGAAAGTCAACACACCATTGAGCAACAGTAGCTCGTAGCCGAAGCGATAGGAGAAGAGATGGGTGGCCAGCATGTCGGCAGCAAAGCAAAGAAAGGGGGACAGCAGGCAGACGTAGGGCACAAAACGGTCGCGAACGCTACGGTGGGTGAACAGTCCGAAGGCGAAGAGCCCCAGCAACGGGCCATAGGTATAGGACACGATGGTGTAGATGGCATCGATGAGCGATGCGGAGCCAGCAGCACGTATGAGCATGATGACTGTAACGAAAACGAGGCACATGGCCACGTGGACACGTCGGCGCAAGCGCTCATCGGTGGGACACCGACGGATGTCGACACAGTAGCTGGTGGTGAGCGATGTCAGCGCCGAGTCGGCACTGGAGAACGACGCTGCCACAATGCCCAGCGTGAAGAGCACCAACACCACCGCCGAACCCGATGACTGAACGAACAGCGGCAACAGCTCGTCGCCGCGTGAAGGTAGTGCGATGCCCTGGCTTTGGAACAATTGTGCCAGCAACACGCCAAGAGTGAGAAACAGCAGGTTGGCAGGAAGGAAGGCGACACCATAGGTGCACATGTTCTTCTGAGCCTCGCGCAGGGTGCGGCACGTCAGGTTCTTTTGCATCATGTCCTGATCGAGCCCTGTCATCACCACCACAATGAAAGCACCGCTGAGCAACTGCTTCCAGAAGTTCTGACGGCTTACCCAGTCGTCGAGGACGAAGGTGCGGCTGCGCTCGTCGGCAGCGACAGCGCTGACGGCATCGGCCAAAGAAAGCCCCATGCGCTGCACCACCATAATTAATATAATAAGGAGTGAGGTGAAAAGGCACAGCGTCTGCAACGAGTCGGTGAACACCAGTGTGCGTACGCCGCCACGGTGGGTATAGACCCAGATTAGCAGCACCATGACCGCCACTGTGAACACAAAGGGCATACCTACGGCATCCATCACAAACTGCTGGACAATGATGCAGGCCACGTAGAACTTCACTGCTGTGCCTATCATCTTCGACAAGAGGAAGAAGGATGCCCCTGTGAAATAGGAGCGCATACCCAGCCGCTGTCCTAAATAGGTGTAGATACTGGTCAGGCTAAGACGATAGTAGACCGGCAGCAGCACAAAGGCGACCAGCAGATAGCCCAGGATGAAGCCAAAACAGAGCTGAAGATAGGTCATGCCCGTGGTGAGCACCATACCTGGCACCGACACGAACGTGACCCCTGAGATGCTGGCGCCCACCATGCCGAAGGCCACCATAGGCCAGGGCGAACGACGCTCGCCACGAAAGAATGTATCGTTGGTAGCACCACGGCGGCTGCTCCATCGGCTGATGCCAAGCAGCGCGGCAAAATAGAGGAAGATGGTGATGACAACCAGCATAGGATCAGGGGAAGCGCTATTCCAGCAGCGACGTTATCTCTTCATCGGATGCCAGGTTGAAGTCGCCGCTGATGGTGTTCTTCAGAGCAGCTGCGGCCAAGGCATATTCAAGGATGCGCTGGTCGTCGCCTGGGAAGGCATACACACCATGCAGCAGCCCCGCCATAAAGGCATCGCCAACGCCCGAGGCATCGACCACACCGATGATGTCGTGGATAGGGGCTTTCAGCAAATGGCCGTCGGTATAGAGCAGGGCGGTGAGCAGATGACGGCTCGAAGCCACCATGTTGCGCATACCCATGAGCCACTTGCGACAGCGGGGGAACTGGGCATGAAGCTCCTGGAACCACTCGTCGTATTCGGCCATCTGCATCTGGAAACTGGTATCGGTGGCCGTGAAGGGGGGCTGCTGACGCTGGCAAAGCCACTCGAACTCGATGGCATCGCCGAACATCATGTCGCAACGACTCAACATACGGCTCAGCGTCTCGCGTGGCTCGGCACCATAACGCCACAGGTTCTTTCGGTAATTGATATCGAACGACACCTGAACGCCCAGCTCATCGGCCACATCTAGTGCCTCGAACGTGGCATCGGCTGCTGCCTTGGAGATGGCCGCGGTGATGCCCGACACATGGAGTACCTGAGCGTCCTTCAGGATGTCACGCCAGGGTATCATGCCAGGCTCCAGCTCGGAATATGCCGACTTGTCGCGGTCGTAAATCACTTTAGACGAGCGCATTCCGGCAGCAGGCTCAAGATAATATGTTCCTATGCGCGTGCCACCGAAAGCCACGCGATGGCAATCAACGCCGAGCTGCATGAGGTTCTGCACGCCAGCATGTCCCACCGGGGTATCGGGCAGACGAGTGATATACTCCACATCGTCGCCAAGTGTGGCCAGCGACACGGCCACATTAGCCTCGCTGCCGCCATATTTACAAGTAAAATAATCGCCTTGCGACAGGCGCAGGTGGTCGTTCTTGGAAAAACGCAGCAACAACTCACCAAATGCTACAAACCTGGGGTTCGTCATGTTCTTTGTCATCTGTTTTCGTGTTTGAAGCGGCAAAAGTACTAAAAAATTCCGACACGACAAGCGGATTACCGTTCTTTTTCTTTTTTTGAGCTCTTTTTTTCCAAAAACCTTTGCCGAATGAAAAAAAATTGCTATCTTTGCATTCACGAAAAGCAACCACAAATAATTAAAAACAATAAACACACTGCTTATGTCACAAATTACAGGACGCATTTCTCAGATTATCGGCCCCGTTATTGACGTCTACTTCGACACGAAGGGGCTTGATGCCGAGAAAGTGCTGCCGAAGATTCACGAAGCATTGCGTATTGACCGCGGAAATGGGCGAGAACTCATCGTCGAGGTGCAGCAGCACATCGGCGAGGACACTGTGCGCTGCGTGGCTATGGACAATACGGACGGACTGCATCGCGGATTGGAAGCCATCCCTGTAGGCTCGCCCATCCTGATGCCTGCAGGCGACCAGATCAAGGGTCGTATGCTCAACGTGATAGGTCAGCCTATCGACGGTATGAAACAGCTCGACATGAAAGGCGCCTACCCTATTCACCGTGAGGCTCCTACGTTTGAAGAGTTGTCGACGAAGAAGGAAATCCTTGCCACCGGCATCAAGGTGATTGACCTGCTGGAGCCCTACATGAAAGGTGGTAAGATAGGGCTCTTCGGCGGCGCTGGCGTGGGAAAGACGGTGCTCATCATGGAGCTTATCAACAACATTGCCAAGGGACACAACGGATTCTCGGTGTTTGCCGGAGTTGGAGAGCGCACACGTGAGGGAAACGACCTTATACGCGAAATGCTCGAATCGGGCGTTATTCGCTATGGCGAGAAGTTCCGCAAAGCCATGGAAGAAGGAAAATGGGACTTGAGCCTCGTTGACCCCGAAGAGCTGAAAAAGAGCCAGGCCACACTGGTCTATGGCCAGATGAACGAACCGCCTGGCGCACGTGCCAGCGTTGCCTTGAGCGGTCTGACGGTGGCCGAAGGCTTCCGCGACGGTGGAGGGAAGGACGGCGGTGCTGCCGACATCTTGTTCTTCATCGACAATATCTTCCGTTTCACACAGGCCGGATCAGAGGTGTCTGCTCTGCTGGGACGTATGCCAAGTGCCGTAGGCTACCAGCCAACGCTGGCCAGCGAGATGGGTGCCATGCAGGAGAGAATCACCTCGACCAAAAAGGGTTCAATCACCTCAGTACAAGCTGTTTATGTGCCTGCCGACGACTTGACCGACCCTGCACCTGCAACAACGTTTACCCACCTCGATGCAACGACAGTGCTCGACCGTAAGATTGCCGAGCTGGGTATCTACCCCGCCGTCGATCCTCTGGGATCAACATCGCGTATCCTCGACCCTCTGATTGTGGGCAAGGAACATTACGAGTGTGCCCAGCGTGTGAAGGAGATACTGCAGCGCTACAAGGAGTTGCAGGACATCATCGCCATTCTGGGTATGGACGAGTTGAGCGACGATGACAAACTGACCGTGAACCGCGCTCGTCGCGTTCAGCGATTCCTCTCCCAGCCGTTTACCGTGGCATCACAGTTCACCGGACTGCCAGGCGTCATGGTGCCCATTGAGGATACGATCAAGGGCTTCAACGCTATCCTTGACGGCGAAGTGGACGACCTGCCCGAACAGGCATTCCTCAACGTGGGAACTATCGACGACGCTAAGGAGAAGGCGAAGAAACTCTTGGAGGCAGCTAAAGGATAAAGGTTATGCTGATATTAAAGATTGTCTCTCCAGAGAAGATAGAATTCACCGGTGAGGTGGAAAGCGTGAAGGTGCCTGGCACGATGGGACAGTTCGAGATACTCACTGACCACGCTCCTATCATCTCCACACTGCAGGCCGGCACCGTGGTGTACGACAACCAGCAGTTGGAAATCATGGGTGGATTCGTGTCGGTACAGAAGAACGAAGTGTCTCTTTGTGTAGAGAAGGCCTTAAGCTGATGCTGACAGAAGTTATTCTTTCGGCTCTTTTCTTCACTCTCATAGGAATCGCCTACGTAAAAGGCTACGACATGGTGAAAAGCCATACGCCTGAACACTTGGTTCACTTCTATCTGATTATGGCAGTGGTGCGTATGCTGCTGATTGGTACTATCGTAGCGCTCTACGTACTCTTTGCCAAAAACAGGGAAGACGCCATCCGCTTTGCAATCATAGTATTGATAATGTATGCGATGACGATGGTCGTAACACTTAAGCTAAGGCACTAACGTGAAATACTGAAGTGAATGGTGAGGTGTAATAAAAGGAGAGTAATGAGAGACCACAAAAATGAGGAAAGAGAAGAAAAGAAAGAAGTGAGAGAGTTAAGATTTGAGATATAGAATTATGAATTATAAACTGATACGACGGTTCTGCATACTTCTACTTATGCTGCTGGCGATGACGCCGACGGCAAGCGCTGAGGACTTCTCGGCCAAGGAGGTGGTGCTCGAGCATATCAAGGATTCGCACGAGTGGCACGTGACAGGCGAAGGCGAAAGTGCCGTTGTCATTCCACTACCGGTCATCGTGCACAGCTCAACGGGCTGGCATGTGTTCAGCTCGTCGCAGTTCGAGCATCATGCCGATGCCAGCGGACTGCGCCACGGTCCGCACAACCTCGCCATTGCCACGACGGGCAGCAATGCCGGTAAGATAGTGGAGAACGGTTCGCCCGTACTCGATCTATCTATCACGAAGACAGTGGCAGTGATGTTCATCAACGTCGTCCTGCTGCTCTGCATCGTGCTTGGCTGTGCACGTTGGTACAAGAACCGCAAGGCCAGCGACAGGGCACCGGGAGGTTTCGTTGGATTCTTTGAAATGCTGGTGATGTATGTGGTCGACGAAATTATCAAGCCGGGAGTGGGCAAAGGCTACGAGAAATACGTACCTTACCTGCTGACGTGCTTCTTCTTCATCTTCACTTGCAACGTGATGGGCCTGATACCGTTCCCGCCTGGAAGCGGTAACGTGACTGGTAACATCGCCGTGACGTTCTTCCTGGCCCTCTGTACGTTCATCATTGTGCAGTTCTCGGGCAACAAGCATTATTGGAAGGACATTTTCTGGCCCGATGTGCCCATGTGGCTGAAGTGCCCTGCACCCATCATCCCTGTCATCGAGTTCGTGGGAATCTTCACAAAGCCCTTTGCCCTGATGATCCGACTCTTCGCCAACATGATGGCAGGCCATGCCATTGCAGTGGCAATCACATGCATCATATTCCTCGTAGCATCCAAGGCCGTGGCCGTACAACTGTCGATGTCGGGCCTGTCAGTGGTGATGAGCGTCTTTATGATGTGCCTGGAGTGTCTGGTCTGTTTCATCCAAGCGATGGTGTTCACCATGCTCAGTGCCGTCTTCATCGGACTGGCCCGCGTTGAGCCTGCACATGAATAATCCGTGTCTGGCGTTCCACCGACAGACCGATACATAGAAAGTAAAGAAAATCAATATTAACAACAAAAAAACATTTTAAGATTATGATTACAGCATTATTAGCCGCAGAAGGCTTGGCAAATTTGGGCGCCGCAGTGGGCGCAGGTCTCGCAGCCATTGGCGCAGGTATTGGTATTGGTAAGATTGGCGGTTCAGCTATGGACGCTATGGCCCGCCAGCCTGAGGTGATGAACAAGCTGTTCACCAACATGATTGTGGCCGCTGCTCTGATTGAGGGTGTTGCCCTGTTCGCAGCCGTTATCGCATTCCTCTGCATCGGATAATTGATTTGAGGTTAGAGTATGGATTTATTGGTTCCGAGTACTGGCCTGCTGTTTTGGATGACCATCACGTTCCTTGTGGTGCTGTTCGTCCTATGGAAGTGGGGCTTTCCTGTCATCACCTCAATGGTGAAGGAACGCCAGGCTTTCATTGACGACTCGCTGCGCAAGGCACATGAGGCCAACGAACGGTTAGCCAATATACAGAAAGAAGGTGAATCCATCCTTCAGGAGGCACGCGAGAAGCAGGCTCAGATACTGAAAGAGGCTGCCGAAACCCGCGATGCCATCGTAGAGAAAGCCCAGGAGAAGGCCCGTCAGGAGGGAGCCCGTCTGCTCAGTGATGCCAAGGCTGAGATTGAGCAGGAGAAGAAGGCCGCCATTGCCGACATCCGCAAGCAAGTAGCTACGCTGAGTGTTGAGATTGCCGAGAAGGTGCTCCGCGAGAACCTGAAGGGCGACAAGGCACAGATGGATCTCATCGACCGTATGCTGGATGATGTGTCTAACCCGTAACCCCGTTTTACTATGGATATAGGAGTCATTTCGGTTCGTTACGCCCGAGCACTTCTGAAGAGTGCCACCGATGCCAAGCTCGAAGAGCAAGTGTATCAGGAGATGCTTCTGCTGGCCAAGAGCTACGTAGAGGTGGCTGAGCTCCGCCACACGATAGACAACCCCATGCTGGGCAAGGACAAGAAGGAGATGCTGCTTCTTACCGCCATTGGTGGTGGTGAGCAGGCATCGGCGCTCTCCAAGGCTTTCATAGCATTGGTGCTGAAAGAAGACCGCGAGAACATGATTCAGTTCATGGCCAACTCGTACGTCACACTCTATCGTGCCCAGAAGAACATCATCCGTGGAAAACTGACCACCGCTGTTGCCGTGTCGCCTGCCATGGAGCAGAAGATGCAGCAGATGGTGGAAAGCAAGACAAAAGGAACAGTTGAGTTCGAGACCGAGGTGAACCCCGACCTCATCGGTGGCTTCATATTGGAATACGACACATATCGCATGGATGCGAGTGTCAAGTCAAAGCTCAACACGATTCTTTCCACATTGAAAAAGTAATTATGCATCAAGCATCCAAGAATTAAGCATTTATTTTATGTCAGATAAGATTAAACCAAGCGAAGTCAGTCAGGTGCTGCTCGACCAGCTGAAAGGTATTTCAAGTGGCGAACAGTTCGACGAGGTGGGTACCGTGCTCCAAGTGTCAGATGGTGTGGCTCGCATCTATGGTCTTCGCAACGCCGAGGCCAACGAGCTGTTGGAGTTCGAGAACGGCACCATGGCTATCGTGATGAACCTTGAGGAGGACAATGTTGGTTGCGTGCTTCTTGGCACAACGTCGGGCATCAAGGAAGGCATGGTGGTGAAGCGCACCAAGCGCATCGCCTCTATCCGTGTGAACGACAACATGCTAGGCCGTGTTATCAACCCTCTGGGGCAGGCCATCGACGGCAAGGGCGACATTGACCTGAAGGACTCGTTCGAGATGCCCCTCGACCGCAAGGCACCTGGTGTGATCTACCGTCAGCCGGTAAAGGAGCCGTTGCAGACAGGTCTGAAGGCTATCGACTCGATGATTCCCATTGGCCGCGGCCAGCGCGAGCTCATCATCGGCGACCGCCAGACCGGCAAGACCGCCATTGCTGTTGACACCATCATCAACCAGAAAAGTTTCTACGAGGCAGGCAAGCCCGTGTATTGCATCTACGTGGCCATTGGTCAGAAAGCCTCGACCGTTGCCGCCCTTGTTCAGACGCTGAAGGAGCACGGTGCCCTCCCCTACACCATCATTGTTTCCGCCACAGCAGCCGACCCTGCCGCCATGCAGTATTATGCACCGTTTGCCGGAGCCGCCATTGGCGAGTATTTCCGCGACCGCGGTCTGCCCGCCCTCGTGGTCTACGACGATTTGTCGAAACAGGCAGTGGCCTATCGTGAGGTGTCACTGATTCTGCGTCGTCCCTCAGGCCGCGAAGCCTATCCTGGCGATGTGTTCTATCTGCACTCACGCCTACTGGAGCGTGCTGCCAAGATGAACGAGCAGCAGGAGGTGGCCGAGCAGATGAACGACCTGCCCGAATGCATGAAGGGCCATGTGCGCGGTGGTGGTTCGCTGACCGCCCTGCCCATCATTGAGACGCAGGCTGGCGACGTGTCGGCCTATATCCCCACAAACGTTATCTCTATCACTGATGGTCAGATATTCCTCGAGAGCGACCTCTTCAACCAGGGCTTCCGTCCTGCCATCAATGTTGGTATCTCCGTAAGTCGTGTGGGTGGCTCGGCACAAATCAAGTCCATGAAGAAGGTGGCTGGTACGCTGAAGATCGACCAGGCCCAGTATCGCGAGCTTGAGGCCTTCTCGAAGTTCTCGAGCGACATGGATGCCGTGACAGCCATGACCCTGGACCGTGGCCGCAAGAACAACCAGTTGCTCATTCAGCCCCAATACAGCCCCATGCCCGTAGGCGAGCAGATTGCCATCCTCTATTGCGGTGTGCACGGCTTGATGCGCGAGGTGCCCATCGACAAGGTGCGCCAGTGCCAGAGCCAGTTCCTCGACAAGCTGCGTACCACGGAGCCTGAGGTTATTGCCACGCTGGCCAGCGGTAAGATTGACGACGCTACGATTGGCAGAATCGAGGCCGTGATGGCCGACATTGCCGGAACGTTTCACTAACCCCTGATTCAGGGGGACTGGGGGCCTGAACAGGCGCAGGCTCCTGACGCTGAATAGTAATCTTTTAATGGGGCTGATAATCGCTTGTTCAGACCCACAACCCCCTTAACTTAGGGGGCTTAGATATGCCAAGTCTAAAAGAAATTAAAGGACGCATAGCTTCGGTCAACTCAACGCGCAAGATCACCTCCGCCATGAAGATGGTGGCATCGTCGAAGCTACACCATGCTCAGGTGGCCATCCAAAACATGCTGCCCTACGAGACGATGCTGGAGCACATCCTCAAGTCGTTCCTCGCAGCCGAGGCTGAGGCACAGACCATCTTCGACCAGGAGCGCACGGTGAAACGTGTAGCCCTCGTGGTGTTCAGCAGCAACTCGTCGCTCTGCGGCGGATTCAATGCTAATATCATCAAGGTGATGATAAAAGCCGTTAATGCGCTCTCCGATGAGCTGGGCAAGGACAATGTAGAGGTTTATCCCATAGGACGCAAAGTGGCAGAGAAAGCCCGGAAACTGGGCTACAATGTGAAATGCGACATGAGCGAGCTTGTGGATCACCCCAACGTGAATCAGTGCATTGAACTGACCACGGAGCTGGGTGAACGCTTTGCAAAGGGCGAGATTGACAAGGTGGAGCTGATATATCACCACTTCAAGAGCGCCGGCTCACAGATACTCACCCACAAGACCCTATTGCCTATCGACCTTGAGTCAGAGTTGCAGCGTGACCATGAGCGCGATCTTACGTCGAATGTTGTCACGAAGAAGGCAGTTGACTACCTGAAGAAGAAGCGGAAGAAAGTGCAGGCTGACGGCGAGAAAGAGGTGGCTCCGCTGAACGACAACTTCATCGTCGAGCCCGACATGCAAACCGTGCTGGCTCAGCTCATACCGAAGTTGGGGCATCTCATGGTCTATACTGCCTTGCTCGACAGTGTTGCCTCAGAGCACGCTGCACGTATGGTGGCCATGCAGACAGCTACCGACAACGCCGACGAGTTGCTTCGCCAGCTGAACCTGCAGTACAACAAGAGCCGCCAACAGGCCATCACCAGCGAGCTGCTCGACATTGTTGGCGGATCGGTCAACAACTAAACAGCGATGTCTGGCGAAAGGGCTGCCTCTCCCAACAAGAGTGCCCTTCCACAGGCAGTTCCCGCCAAAGAAGCAAATTGTTTCCCGCCGCAAAACAGGCAGTTTTGCGGCGGGATTTTTTTCTCCCCCCTTGTAGTCCCTTGCAGAGCCGTGGTTGCACAACATATTCAGAACATGAACGCATCTTAATTTTTCTTTACATCGATTTTTCCGCAAAAAGGAAAGGACAGCTTTGAGGACGGAAAAGTGCCGCTTTTTGACCCTCAAAGCTGTCCTTTTCCACCCTCAAAACTGCCCTTTTCAAAAATCTCGGTTGCACAGTCCTTTCCACGAATTAGAATTTTCCTTACATTTTACCTACCCAAACAAGCTTTATTTCCATTTCTATTTACTTCTTTTGCGTAAATACGCACTTTTTGTTTGCAAGATAGCAAAAGAAGGAGGTATGTTCCAGGTCATGGGCTTCAACCATGCTGCCTGCGGTGAGCCGTCTGTAGCGAGTTTTGTCAGCAGCATTTGACATCATGACAACCGTAACCGTAATGGATGATGAGGGTACGCAGAGGTCGGTGCATTAGGCAAAATTTAACCTATAGCTCATTTTGCAGGATGGAACACGCCTTCCGATTGTCATGCGCCACACGGCTACCTTTTACGGGCATCGTAAAATCAATTCCCGAACGGCAAGGAGCAAAGGTTCCAAACCAAAGGGAAAAAGTTAAACCCTCAAACAGATAGCAAATATGAGACGTTGCGACATGAATCAAATTCCTGCTTATGCAGTACCCTACATCGCCAACGATGACCCGACAGGGCTGAGTGGCCTCGAAATCGAGTTTATTGACGGCTTTATGGTAGCGACCTTCCCTCGGGATGTGCCGTTGATGGGGACACATGCCAAGAGCCACATAATTCTTTGACTTCTTAGTTCGGCCAACCTTGCGAGTGGTACGAGGCTGTGATGTACGGCTATTGATTGAACTTTTCTGCCTGCACAATTTGTGCATATTGTTAGGCGACCTCTTGGTTCGTGAAAATAGGGAGGCCATTTTCAAAGAGGCGATAGACTACAAAATATAAAAACGACACTATGAATCACCGGCCCGGCATAGCTATCGAGCGTGGTAGCGGTGTCGGGCATCATTCTTTTTCCTCGCAGTCCATCGGCTGCTCCCGTCGCTGGTCGCAGCCTCGCGGGACGAGCCTCACAAAGAGGTTCGCCCCGTTACAAGGTATCTCTGATGGTCGAAGAATCACAGATAAAATACGAACTTTGTTCCCTTCGAGCCAATGCCGTCATAGTCTGCCGGAACGGGAAACTGATTGATAAGTGCATTGGCATCTTCCTCTTCCAGATAATTGGTCACCTCCAGTTCTATGGTCATCCGTCGATCATTATAGCTCAGGTTCCATATACATTCTCCAAGAACGGCATTCACCACCGTTCTGATTTCGTCCTGAGTGCGCCAAATGGAATCAAAGTCTTTCATAGATTCCTTATGACCTTGCAAGGGTTTCCTACGGCAATAGTATTAGACGGAATATCACCTACCACAACTGAGCCGGCTCCGATGGTGACATTATCGCCAATGGTTACTCCTGGAAGGATGGTCACGCTACCTCCAATCCAAACATTATGACCGATGGTGACAGGCATCGCCCATTCCTGACGAGAGTTGCGCTCCTCGGGATTGGTACTATGACAAGCGGTGTATATGCTGACATTAGGTCCGATAAAACAATCATCGCCAATGGTGACACGGGCTTCATCGAGGACGGTGAAGTTGAAGTTGGCAAAGAAACGCCTGCCGATGCTTATCTGCTTACCATAGTCGCAGCGAAAAGGCTGGTTGATAAGAAAGTCATCATCTGCAACATGACCCAACAAGTTCTTCAGAATTTCCTTCATCCGCTGGGTTTCAGACGGACGCAGTGAGTTATATTCATAAAGAACCTCTCTTGTTACCATCAGTTCTTCTATCAGTTCTGGGTCAACAGCAGAATAAACCTCGCCTGCCAGCATTTTCTTTTTCTCTGTCATACGCTTAATCTGTTACCACTTCATTGAAATGCTCCTTGCCCCAGGCTATCAGAGCTGTGAGTGCTGGCATCAGCGATTTGCCTGTCTCTGTCAGGGAATACTCCACTCGAGGAGGAACCTCTGGATAGACATCACGATGAACAAGGTGACTCTGCTCCAGATTCTTCAATGTCTGCGAGAGCATCTTCTGTGAACAGTCCGTCATCAGACGACGGATCTCATTAAAACGCAATACGCCCGTCTCACTGGTGTGAAGCATATAGAGCACCAGCATAGACCACTTATCACCGAAACGACTCACTACTTGCCTGATAGGACAAGCTAAATACTGACTTCGTCGAGCTTCTTCGCGACTCGCCCATTTGAGCGAGCTCAATGGGTCTCGCTGCTTCGAACTTTCTACTTTGACATCTGCCATAAATATTGAACGTGTTTGCACGGCAAAGGTAACAAATAGTTACCAAGTAACGGTATTATACTTGGTTAATCTAAGTTAAAGCCGTTTTACAGAAGGTCGATAACATCACAATTCCTACTTTTTGGTAACTATCTCACCAAATAGTGCCTTCTTGTGGGATTGAAAAACTTGCCGTACCTTTGCACTCGAAATCAAACAAATAACATTTTAAACGAATAAGAATTATGAAACAGATTGAGACAATTGCAACAGGTAAGAATTACAGCTCAGTAAGCGTAGGTAAGATGAACGAGATTATCGAGCATGAGCTTCCAATGGGTGATTTCACGCTCAAAGGTAAGGTGTTTGCAGGTCAGGCCGTAGGTGCAACTGGCAGCGAGCTGAGTTTCCAGACACTTGTTCCTGGTCAGGACAGCGGTTTCCTGCACACCCACAAGACCCATGAGGAGCTGTACATCATCCTGAAGGGTGAAGGCCAGTATCAGGTAGATGGTGAGATATTCCCCGTCAGCGAAGGCACCATTATCCGCGTCGCTCCCAATGGCAAGCGTGCGCTGAAGAACACAGGCAGCGAGAACCTGACCATGCTCTGCATCCAGTACAAGGCTAATGCCTTCACCGAGGCTGACAGTCCTATGACCGACGGCACAATCCTGCAGGAAGAACTGAAATGGTAAGCGAGATGTTCGACAAGGCTATTCAGTTCCTGAAAGACCACAAAGAGATTGCCATTGCAACGTGCGAGGGCAATCTTCCTAAGTTGCGCATCTTCCAGATTATGAAGCAGGAAGGGCATGTGCTCTACTTTGCCACTTCTGCCCAAAAGGCAGTCTATCGGGAGTTACGCCAGAATCCCAATGTTGAGATACTGGCCTACGCAGATAATATTTCCGTTAGATGCTCAGGCATGGTGAACTTCAACGTCGAGGACGACGTAAAACGATGGATCTATGAACACAACGATGTACTATCTCGTCTTTATACGAGCTATGACCAGATGGAATATTTCTGCCTGCCGATAGCAGAGATGGACTATTACGACCTGTCTCCAACACCGCCAGTATTCCAACACTTCGACCTCATTGCTGGCGAGGTCGGCTCGCCCTTCTTTTGATATATTTAGTTGTGACATTACAACCCCTTTTCTCTTTTTCTGCTAAGGTACGAAAAAGTAGGCAAAAAAGCAAATTTATTTGCGATTTTTCGAAAATTGGTCAAACGCTATTACACTATTACACTATTACATAAGGAATTTGAAAATGAGGCAGAAACTCGTAGTATATTATTTATATTATATATTATATTATAATATAATATATAATATAATAGTAATATATATGTCCTATTGAAAC
>JAILPA010000132.1 GCA_024690505.1 Prevotella sp. | reverse complement strand
GACTGGCCGAGATGCTTGGTGCAGTAACGGCTGAAGTAAGAGAGCGACGTGAAGTTCATCAGGTCGGCAATCTGAGTGAGTGATAGGCGTTCATTATTCAGATAGTCTTTCAGTATGGGTATGGTATGACGGTCGATGTATGAGGTGACACTGTGTCCCGTCACGCGCTTGATGGTGGCAGAAAGATATTTGGGCGAAACGTTCAGCCGTTCGGCATAGTAACTCACATCGCGCTCTGTCCGGCTGATGCCGGTGGAGAGCAAGGTCATCAGCTGTTTCACGATGTAGGCTGTGCGGTCGGTATGCAAGTCTGTGGATTCCCGTTGGGCATGGGCTTCAAAGATATCGTATATCAATGTAAGACAGAGGCTTCCCATGAGCTCATCATAGAACCGCAGATGATCATCGCCCATTCGTTCCTGGAGCCTGCGGAAGTCTTCAAGAATATGCCGTGCCTGTTCGTCTGAGAGTTTGATGACAGGGTCTTGGTTCAGCGAGATACTGCCACCGATGCTGTAGTTGTTCGATGGCAGCAGGTTCTGCAGAAACTTGTAGTCGGCAGCAAACCACTCCACCTGCAAATCGGCATGTCCCGCAAGGTTCTTCACCTTGTGAGGCATAGGTATCACAACCAAGTCGTTTTTGACAAAGTGGTAGCAATGCTCGTTGAACACAAAACTACCTTCACCACCCAAGCAAAGCAGATGCATGCAGGTGTGGCTCAACTCACGGGCATTCATCGCTTGGAAGTCTGTGGAATACAAGAAATCGGTCTTCATATTGTTGCTATTTGGGAGCAAAGTTACACATTATTTTATTAAAAAAGATTATTTTTGGCAAAAAGTGAAAATTGTGACGCAATTTGTTTAACCCAAATCGGTCATTAGAAAAAAGGACTGGGGGGATCTCTAATGACTGATTTGGGTTAAAGTGGATTCATACATAAGTTTACAAGAGGTCATAGCTAATGGCTTAACTACTGTCTGAAGGACGAGCAAAGCGATCGCTCGTCGACGAAGGAGATGCTTGGCTTGTCCAAGAATTTCTTAACTTCTTATCTACCAAGGTCAGGAACCGCCCTGCCAACCGCGTATAGCCACTGGAGATTGTTTTCCCAACCATGAGAGAATAATGACCTTGGCCTTGAAAAAAAACTCAGAAAGGTGTTCGCTTCTCATTATTTATGCTTACTTTGCACTGGCATAAGTTTCTTGATGTGACATGACAAACTAATATGATTTGTATGATTATGAAGAAATACCATTTTACTGTTCTACTCGCCATGCTGTTGAGCATATTGGGAACAAAGACGTTCGCCCACGACATAGAGGCAAAGAATGCGGAAGGCGTTACCATATACTATGTATGGACAAACAACAATTCGGAGCTGGCTGTTAGCTGTCAAGGAGATGGTTATTATATTATTTCTGATGAATATTCAGGTAATCTGATTATTCCTGATTCTGTGACTTATAACGGGAAAACCTACTGTGTGACCTCCATTGACAGTTATGCTTTCGCTGAGTGCAGAGGTCTTACATCGGTCACCCTCCCCAATAGTGTGATGTTTATTTCCCATGGCGCTTTTGAAGATTGCTCGGGTCTTACCTCCGTCACAATAACTAGCAATTTGAATAGTATTGGCGTTGCTGCTTTCAGGGGCTGCTCGGTCCTTACCTCGCTCACCATCCCTAACAGCGTGACGAATATTGGCAGTTGTGCTTTCGGCGAATGCTTCAGGCTTGCTTATGTCACCATTCCCAACAGTGTGACGAGTATTGGCTATTTCGCTTTCTACGGCTGCACTAGCCTTGCCTCCATCACCATCCCCGGTAGTGTGACGGATATTGTCAGTGGCGCTTTCAAGGATTGCTCTAACCTAACCTCCGTAACAGTTTTCAATCCTATTCCTGTTGCTATTTCCGAAGATGTGTTCACAAACCGGGCAAATGCAACATTATATGTTCCTCATGGCTGCAAGGAAACCTATCTGGCTGCCGACTACTGGAAAGAATTCAAGGAAATCATAGAAATGGACGAAACGGGAATATGCCATATTGTAAATACTGAGGATAACAATGGTACGATATTCACCCTTGATGGCAAACGCATCAACAAGCCTCGGAAGGGCATCAATATCATAGGCGGGAAGAAAGTGGTAGTACAGAATGAGCGTTGAGAAGGCAGATTGGTGTTGATGCGACGAAGATGAAGTAGAGTAGGGAGATTCGCTGACCCATAATACGATGAAAAGCGACGGACTTCACAGCCGGTCGCTTCATCTTCAATAGGTATTAGTTCTTTTAAGGTAAAAAGATTGTTTTCAGGATAACGCTGCAAAGGTACGTATTCTTTTTGAATGTAACAAACTTTTCACCGACTTTTTTTTATCTTTTTTGTTGTGTGGGTGCACAATTTCTTGATTTGTGTAAAAATTGTTGCCAAGTGTTGCGCAAACGATTTCAACGGTTAGTCATGGCTTGGTTCTTCCCGTTAATTTCTTCAGCCGCCTTTTGGCGTCATTGGCCTGTGGAAATAGCTCGATGGCTTTCTCGTAGTTGCGTATGGCGGCATCGGTCATGTGCTCGTGCTCGCATTCCTTTCCCATTAGTGTGTATTCGGCTGAGAGTCGGCGCAGGGTGTCGTTCTGCTTGTTGATGCGACTATTGAGGTCGTCAACCTGCTGTCGCAGGCTGTTGATGATCTGCAGCTTGTGGCGTATGTAGCGCTGTGCCACTGGCTTTTCGAGGTCGTAGCGGCTGTGTATGGCCTTGAAGAAGCGCTCGAGGAATGTCTTGAAGTCGCCGTGGTCGAAGGCGCGTATGGCGTCGCGGTATTGGCGGTCGGCCTTGCCTTCCTGCATGACCTGGCTGATGAGTGCAGGGTCGTTGTAGCGTCGTGCGAACTGTACCACCTCGCCGCGCACAATGATGTCTTGCTGGCGTATGGGTGTGGTGAGGGTGATTCCTTTGAGCGATGTGCAGCGCGACAGGGCTACATATGTCTGTCCTCCGGCAAAGGCTCCACCCGTGAGGTCGATGGTGGCTTGTTTGAAGGTGAGGCCCTGGCTTTTGTGCACGGTGATGGCCCATGCCAGCCGTAGGGGGAACTGTGTGTAGGTGCCCAATAGCTCCTCGTCGATTTTCTGCTCCTTCTCGTTAAAAGTATAGCGCATGTTCTCCCATATCTCGGGTTCTACTGTGAAGTCGCGTCCGTCTTCTGTCTGCACGGTGATGGTGCCTTCTTCGGAATCAATCTCGGTGATGATGCCGAGGGTGCCGTTCACCCATCGCTTTTCCTTGTCGTTCTTGATGAAGATGACCTGTGCACCAGGCTTTATCGTGAGCTCAATGGGGGTTGGCAGCGACGTCAGGGGGAAGTCGCCTTCAATGTGTCCTTGGAACAGTGTAGGTGTGCCGTCGAGCTCGGATAGGCGCTGTTCGTTGATGTAATCCACGGTGTCGCGACGTGTGGCAAGGGTTATCCTGAGTGAAGGGCTGAGGGAGGTGGTTGGGGGTGCGGCACGTTCGTTCAGCATCTTCAGGTCTTGACTTGTGGCGAGGTTTTGGCGTATGCGGTCGAGCAGTGCAATGAATGTGCTGTCGGTCTGGCGATATACTTTGCGTAGCTCGATAGACACCAGCTGCATCTGCTGCCACACTTTCGCGTTGAAGAAATAGGGGCTCTGGTAGAAGGGGCGTAGCAGTTGTCGCTCGTCGTCCTTCAACACGGGTTCCAGCTGGTAGATGTCGCCCACGAGGAGCAGTTGCTTGCCTCCGAAGGGTTCGTGGTTGCGGGTGTAGATGCGCAGCACCTTGTCGATGAAGTCGATGATGTCGGCCCGCACCATGGATATCTCGTCGATGATGATGAGCTCTACTTCACGTAGCAGTTTCCTCTGTGCACCAGTGTATTTCAACATGTCCTTAATGTGTCGGCTGTCGAAGCGGCTGTCGTTGGGCAGCAGGGGGTAGAAGGGCAGTCGGAAGAAGCTGTGGAGTGTTTGCCCGCCAGCGTTGATGGCCGCTATGCCTGTGGGTGCTAGCACCACGCACTTCTTCTTCGTGTGCTTCACCACATAGCGCAGGAAGGTGGACTTTCCTGTGCCAGCCTTTCCCGTGAGGAAAAGTGAGCGCCTGGTGAAGTTCACTATCTGAAGGGCGTCTTGCCACTCCTTGTTGTCAAGGTCTAACTCCTCGGTCTGCATGTGTGTCTATATACTTCTCTGTCCTTGCGTCTTGTTATCTGGTTATGGCTCGGGTACATCTGTGCTGCCCGCTGGTTCTTCGGCCGAAACGGGTGCAGGCATGTCTGTGGCATTGTCGTTCTGGGGAGCGTTGTCATCGGCGGGTGCCAGCTCGTAGATGTCGAGGGTCTCGTCATTCATCAGTTCCAGGTACTCGTTGTTGAGCTGCTCCATGATGCTGTCCATGGGGTCATAGTAGTAGTCGCAGAGATACATGCTCGGCAGCAGGGTCTCATCGCGACAGGCGTCGAACTTCGCCCTGTACTGTGCGAAGTGCTCGTCGCCAAGCACTGCCTTGAGGAAGCGACCGCAGATGGGCAGTGCCGTCTTGCTGCCTTGTCCCAGCTGTCCGGTGCGGAAGTGAATGGCGCGGTATTCGCCTCCCACCCATGCTCCGCAGACGAGCTTTGGCGTGACGCCCATGAACCAGGCATCTGAGTGGTTGTTGGAGGTGCCTGTCTTTCCGCCAAAGTCGGTGTCGGCCATGTAGTCCCCCACGTACTCGCGCAGGCTCCAGCTGGTGCCGTTGAGCCCTCCTTGTAGCATCTGCTGCATGAAGAAGGCTGTGCGATAGCTGAGCACGGATTTCCCTTCGTCTTTGGCGCGGTAAATCTCATGGCCGTCGCGGTCGAGGATGCGTGTGACGAAGACGGGCTCGTGTACGATGCCGTCGCTGGCAACCGTGCTGTAGGCATTCACCATCTCGAGCAGGCTGACGTCGCTGGCACCTAATGCTAGGGCCGGCACTTCTTCCAGACGACTCTTGATGCCCATGGCATGAGCGGTGCGGGCTATGCGACTGATACCGACATCGTTACCCAGTTTGGCGGCAATGGTGTTTACGCTTTTTGCGAAGGCGGTGCGCAGCGTCATGGTGGCTTCCGACACGGAACCACTGGCATTGTGGGGCGTCCATCCGTTTCCTATCCGGTAGTAGGTGTCGACGTATGTCTTGCACGGGTTAAGCCCCTGATTCATGGCCTCTGTATAGACAAACAGCTTGAAGGTGCTGCCGGGCTGACGCAGAGAGGTCACCTTGTCGTATTTCCAGGTGTCGAAGTCGATGTCGCCCACCCAGGCTTTCACGTGGCCGGTATGTGGCTCCATGGCTACGAAGCCGCAGTGCATGAAGCGTGCGATGTAGCGCAGCGAGTCGAGGGTGCTCATGTGGGCTTTGACAGGCCCTTTATAGCTGAACAGCTCCATGTCGTGCGGCAGGTTTATGTAGTACCACACGGAATCGGGGTCGTTGGGATATTTCTTCTCTAGTTTCTTGAAGCACGGCAGACGCGTGGCGAGCTGTTCGATGTAGTTGGGAATTTCGCGCTGGCTGCGGTCTACCCAAGGATTCTGCGTGCCCCAGTGCTCGTCGAAGTTCTTCTGAATGATTTGCATCTGTTCGCGGGCTGCCTCCTCGGCATAGCGCTGCATCCGCATGTCGATGGTGGTGTAGATCTTCAGGCCGTCGGCATAGAGGTCGTAGTTGTGCTGGCGGCACCATGCTTGGATGTTGTTCTCCATAGCCTTACGGAAATAGCCAGCCTTTCCGTCGTAGGCTGTTTCCGCGTTGTAGTTAAGCTCTATGGGTTTCTGTACCAGCGAGTCGAACTGTTGTTGCGTCAGGTGTCCGTGGCGTCTCATGTTGTCGAGCACTACATTGCGCCGCCGCAGACTGTTCTCGGGGTTCAGCCGGGGGTTGTAGGTAGTGGTGGCCTTCAGCATTCCCACTAACACGGCAGCCTGTTCAGGCTTTAGTTCCTTGGGCGATATATTAAAATAGGTGCTGCAGGCCGTCTTGATGCCGTAGGCATTGGAGCCAAAGTCGACGGTGTTGGCATACATGGTGAGTATATCTTCTTTAGAGAAGTTCCACTCCAGTTTGAATGCCGTCACCCATTCCTTACTCTTCATCACGAGGATGCGTAGGCCTGGCACGCGTCCCAGCAGTCCTGTGGAATAGTGCGTCCTGACACGGAACAGGTTCTTTGCCAGCTGCTGGGTAATGGTGGAAGCACCGCGTGCATCGTGGTGCAGCACATAGTCCTTCATCACGGCGAACAGGGCTGGCACGTCCACGCCGAAGTGGCTGTAGAAGCGTTCGTCTTCAGTGTCGATAAGAGCCTGCCAGAAGACGGGGTTCACGTCTTCGTATCTCACCGGTGTGCGGTTTTCGCTGAAGAACTTGCCTATCATTTCCCCGTCGGCGCTGTATATCTCCGAGGCTTGTGGCGGACGTGCGTTGATGATGTCGTCCATGCTGGGCGATTGGCCGAAAAGCCCCAGGAAGTTGATGTCGACAGCACCCAGATAGAGGATGACGAAGAGTATGAACGACATCACGCCCGACAGGATTTTGACGTACCATGGGCGTCCCTTGAACAGGTGGATGTACCATGAGCATCCCTTCTTGATGCCGTGCCATGTTCTCAAGAGAATGCGCAGGAAGATGTTCTTCTGCTTTTTCTCCAGCGTCCCGTTTTCTTCTTCAGTCATAGTTGGTGATGTAGTTGATTATTTGTCTTTTATCGTTAGGTGAGAACCACTTCATGTCAGTGTCTTTCTTAAACCATGTCAGCTGTTTGCGAGCATACCGGCGTGTGTTGCCTTTTATTCGTTCCACGGCTTCGTCGAGTGTCCATTTGCCGTCGATGTAAGCAAACAATTCCTTATATCCCACCGTGTTGAGGGCATTGAGGTGGCGCATAGGGTAGAGGTGGCGTGCCTCCTCGAGCAGTCCATCGCTCATCATCTGGTCAACGCGAGCGTTGATGCGTTCGTAGAGTTCTTCCCGTGGCAGATTCAGTCCTACCTTGATGATGCGGAAAGGTCTCCTCTTACGTTCTGCTTTGCGCAGGGCGGTGTAGGTGCCTCCTGTCATGTGGCAAATTTCCAAGGCGTGAACCACGCGACGCGGGTTCTTCTTGTCCACGATGGCATAGTGCTCCGGGTCTAGCCTTTTCAGTTCTTCGCAAAGGGCATCAAGTCCTTCTTCTGCAAGGCGTTGCTTCATTAGGGCTCTTGTCTCGGCATCTACTGTCGGGATGTCGTCAATGCCGTTGCAGACAGCGTCGATATACATCATGCTGCCCCCTGCCATCAGGGCATAGTCGCTTTGTTCGAAGAGTTCTTCCAGCAGAGCTATTGTCTGTTGCTCATACATCGATGCGCTGTAGTATTCCTCCAGTGCCAGTGTGCCTACAAAGAAATGCCGCACCTGCCGGAGCTGTTCCCCGGTGGGTGCGGCAGTGCCTATTCTCATGTCGCGGTAAATTTGCCTACTGTCGGCATTAACGATGGGAATGCCGAAATGCCGTGCGATGTCGAGACAGAGTGCTGTCTTACCTACGGCTGTCGGGCCTGTTATAACGACCAGTGTCTTCATCAGCGGATAATTCCGCGTTTCGATTTCTCTATGAACGAGCAGATGTATTCCACCTCTTTTGAGTTGGGATACTTGGCGCGGGCCTCAGCTATGCCGTCCTTCATAATGCCCTGGGCGTAGATGATGCGGTAGGTGTCGTGAATCATCTCAATGGTCTCATTGGGGAATCCACGACGGCGGAGGCCAATGAGGTTCACGCCAGCAAAGCGGATGGGCTCCTTGCCTGCGATGATGTATGGCGGAATGTCCTGACTGGTGCGGCTGCCTCCCTGAATCATCACATAGCCTCCTATGTTGTTGAACTGGTGTACAAGCACCTCGGCAGAGATAATGGCATTGTCGTCAACTTCCACTTCGCCGGCAAATTTCGTCGAGTTGCCTATGATGCAGCCGTTGCCTATGACGCAGTCGTGGGCAATGTGCATGTTCTCCATCAGCAAGTTGCCGTTGCCCACCACAGTCTTACCCTTCGAGGCAGTGCCCCGGCTGATGGTCACGTTCTCGCGAATGCTGTTGTTGTCGCCAATCTCGCAGGTTGTCTCTTCGCCGCGGAACTTCAGGTCTTGCGGCTTGGTTGAGATGCTGGCGCCGGGGAAGAACTCGTTGCCGTTGCCGATACGTGCACCGCAGTGGATGGTGACGCTGTTTAGCAGGTGGTTGTTGTCGCCCATCACCACGTTGGCGTCAATCACGCAAAATGGGCCTATCACATTGCCGTCGCCAAGTTTGGCCTCAGGCGATACGACGGCTAAAGGGTGTATTTGGTTCATTGTCTTTAATAGATTATGCTGGCGAATGTGCCGTTTTCTTAATTCCACCGCAAAGGTAGGGATAATAATCCATATATCCAAATTTTTTGCTCAAAAAGTGCTGTGCGAGCAGTCCCTTCGTTCCCCTGACGATTTAGAAGCGGTGCTTTGACTCGGGAAACTGTCCTTCTTCATCGGCAAAGCTGTCCTTCTCTGCTCGAGAAGCTGTCCTTTGTTCATCGCAAAGCGGCACAAGGCTACAATGAATCGTCAATATGAATGGCCGGGTAAAAAGACGAATGCGTTTTTTTTCTTCTTTTTCTTGTATAATAGCGGAAAAATGACTAATTTTGCATCCGAAATGAATGAAACAACCGTGGTTAGCACTGAGGTGCGCCATTTAGATTACTGAAAAGCAAGAAATGATAAACAGAGAGATCATCCGAATCAAGATTGTTCAGCTGACCTACGCTTACTATCAGAACGGAAACAAGAACATTGACGCTGCCGAGAAGGAACTGGCATTCAGCCTGTCGAAAGCATACGACCTGTACAACCACCTTCTGGCCCTTATTGTGGCAGTGACGAAAGAGGAGCAGCGTCGGTTGGAGTTGCGTCAGGCCAAGGTGCGCCGTGAAGGCGGGGAGATGCCTTCGCAGAAGTTCGTACTCAACAGGTTTGCCCTTCAGTTGGCAGACAATAAGCAGCTGAACGAGTTTGTCAGCTCACAGAAGCGCACATGGGCCGACGACCAGGAGTTTGTGGGCCGTCTGTGTGAAGAGATTGAGCTTAGTGAGATATATAAAGAGTATATGGAGAGCCCCGAAGACGACTATGCTGCCGACCGCGAGCTGTGGCGCCGACTGTATAGGGCACTTATCCAGGATAATGCCGACCTGGAGGCACTGTTGGAGGAGCAGAGCCTCTATTGGAACGACGACAAGGACGTGGTGGACACGTTCGTGCTGAAAACCATCAAACGCTTTGAGGAGAAAAACGGTCCGCGCCAGGAACTGTTGGCAGAATACGACACGGACGACGAGGTGGACTATGCCCGTAAGCTGTTCCGTGCCACGATTATGAATGGCGAGGAGTATCAGCGGTATATGAGCGAGTCATCGCGCAACTGGGACTTCTCCCGACTGGCCTATATGGATGTCATCATTATGCAGATAGCCATTGCTGAGATGCTGACGTTCCCCAGTATTCCCCTCTCAGTGACCATCAATGAATATGTGAATCTGGCAAAAGTCTACTCCACGCCCCGCAGCTACAGCTATATCAACGGTATGCTCGACGCCATTGCCAGGCATCTGATACAGACAGGACGGCTGATGAAGCCAATGGGCAAGCTTGGGAATTGACAAATGCGGTTTCCCAAACAGGGATAATGACAACGAATTAACAAAAATAACAAATTAATTTTAACACAATGACAAACTTATTTTTAGCAGCCGACGGCCAGCCTCAAGGTGGCGGTATGATGATGATTTTAATGATGGTGGCTATCTTTGCCATCATGTATTTCTTTATGATTCGCCCCCAGCAGAAACGACAAAAGGAGATTCAGAAGTTCCAGAACCAATTGACGGAAGGAACGAGCGTGGTCACAGGCGGCGGCATTTATGGCACGGTGAAGAGTGTTGACCTGGCTAAGAACACGGTCGACGTGAAGATTGCCAAAGACGTAGTCATCGTCGTGGACAAGAGCTACGTGTTCAAGGACATGGCCAACACGCCGCTTCAGAAGTAATCCTTAGCTTCAGAGGAATAGTAAAAAGAAAAGTGAATATTGAATAGTGAAAGGCAAGGAGTTCCTCATCTTCCTGTTCTTCCTCGCTTTGGCGGGTATCATCTGGCTCCTGACGACACTCAATGAGACTTACGAGCAGGAGGTGAGGATTCCTGTGCGCTATGTCAATATACCACAGAGCGTGGTGATGACATCGAGCGAGACCGATACCCTGCGCGTCACTGTGCGCGATAAGGGTATTAGTCTTATAACCTATTTATATAATCACAACCTTACCCCCATCGACATCGACTTCAAACGCTATGCGCGTAAAGACGGTACAGGCATCGTGGGGAGCAGCGACTTGCTGAAGATGGTAGGAAAAATGTTGCCAGCATCGGCCGTGCCGCTGAGCGTGAAGCCAGAGAACGTCATCTTCTACTACAACAACGGAGAGAAGAAGGACGTGCCCGTGGTGTTCGTGGGGCAGATGACCCCCGACCCGCTTTATTTCATTACCGACACGGTATTCACTACAAAGACCATCACCGTGTATGCCTCGACAGAACTGCTCGACACGCTCACGTGTGTCTACACTGAGCCGATGACGCACAAGGATTTCCGAAATTCAGTATCGGTCAACTCTCGATTGCAGAAGATAAAAGGTGCGAAGATGGTGCCCGAACGTGTCACCGTGACCTTTAATACTGATGTGAAGACAGAGGTGACCATCAGTGAAATACCTGTGATTGGAGAGAACATGCCTGCGAACATGGAGTTGCGCACATTCCCTGCCAAAGTGGCTGTGACCTTCGTTACAGGTATGAAAAACTACCAGGACATCAAGCCTGCTGACTTCCAGGTGGTGGCTGACTACGATGAGTTCAGCACTGACCCATCAACGTCGTGCAATATTTACCTTAGGAAAAAACCCGATGGCATTCATCGCGTCAGGCTGGATCGCACACAGGTCGACTTCCTCCTTGATACGATAGACGCTTCATCCATCCATCATGTCCCATGAAGACGGCTATTACAGGAGGAATAGGCAGCGGTAAAAGCTTTGTGTGCCGTCTGTTGGAACAGCGAGGCATCACCATCTACGACTGCGACCAGGCTGCGAAGCGGCTGATGCGCACTTCAGACGTGATATGCCGTAAGCTGACCGAGCTCATTGGGCCCGATGCTTATTTTGACGGCGTACCCAACAAAGCTGCCATCACCCGCTACCTCATGGCATCTCCAGAGAATGCTCAGGCCATTAACAGCATTGTACACCCTGCCGTAGCCGATGACTTTGAGCATAGCCAGATGGAGTGGATGGAATGTGCCATACTCTACGAGTCGGGCTTTGACCGCCTGGTAGATCGCGTCTTTGTGGTCACGGCTCCTGAAGAGGTGCGCATCGATCGCATTATGAGGCGCGACGGCATCAGTCGGCAGAAGGCTGAGGAGTGGATTGCCCGGCAATGGCCTCAGGAAGAGCTCGTGAGGAGGGCAGGGGGCGTTATCATCAACGACGGCACGATGCCGCTCATACCTCAAATCGACAGGTTACTGAATACTTAAACATGATTCATGCAAAGGAGGAAAACATCATATCATTATTCAACAGAAAAAAGAATCTTAAATACTTAATACAATGCAACAGACCATTTTAGCCATTGCCGGCAAGCCCGGCCTTTTCAAACTAGTATCTCGTGCAAAGAACAGCCTCATTGTAGAGGCACTCGACGAATCCCACAAGCGTATCCCAGCCTTTGGCACCGACCGCATAACATCGCTCGCTGATATTGCCATGTTCACTGATACCGACGACGTGCCTCTGATGGATGTCCTCGACAGTATGAAGACCCTGGAGCAGGGCAAGAAAGCCAGCATAGACCAGAAGAAGGCCAGTGGCGATGAACTGCGTGAGTACTTTGCCAAGATCCTGCCAAACTTCGATCGTGAGCGTGTTCACAACAGTGACATCAAGAAACTCATTCAGTGGTATAACATCCTCGTTGCCAACGGCATTACCGACTTCAAGGAAGAAATGAAACCTACTGAGGGTGACAACGTAGACGACCGGAAAGAGAAAGAATAGGTGTGAAGAGAGGTGTCGTTGCCCTGAGTCCGCTTATGGTGTTCGTCGCTCTCTATCTTGTGACGAGCATTGTCGCTGGCGACTTCTACCGGGTTCCTATCACTGTGGCCTTTATGGTCGCCAGCATCTATGCCATTACCATCAGCCGTGGCCCTTTGCGTCAGCGCATCGACGTGTTCAGTCGTGGTGCAGGTACCAGCCAGATGATGCTGATGATATGGATATTTGTCCTGGCAGGAGCGTTTGCCCATTCGGCCAAAGTAATGGGGGCTATCGACTCCACTGTGAACCTGACGCTGTCATTGTTGCCCAGTCAGATGATTTTGGCAGGCCTGTTTCTGGCGGCCTGCTTCATATCGCTGTCCATCGGTACCAGTGTCGGCACTATTGTGGCCCTGACACCCATCGCTGCTGGAGTGGCCGAGCATACCGAGGCCTCGGTACCCCTGATGATAGCTGTCGTCGTGGGCGGTTCGTTCTTTGGCGACAATCTGTCGTTCATCAGCGACACCACCATCATCGCCACCCAGACCCAGGGCTGCAAGCTGAGCGATAAGTTTCGCGTGAACTCCTTCATCGTCATCCCTGCAGCAGCGGTGGTGCTTGCCATTTATCTCATCATAGGGCAAGGCATCTCCTCGCCATCCAACGTTGGAGAGGTTGATTTCTGGAAAGTGTTGCCCTATGTGGTGGTGCTCATCACGGCCATCTTCGGGCTTAACGTCATGGCGGTGCTCACCTTGGGCATTGTCCTGACGGGGGCCCTGGGACTGGCCGACGGTTCGTTTACCAATGCCTACGACTGGTTTGGCGCCATGGGGCAGGGCATTGTGGGCATGGGTGAACTCATAATTATCACGATGATGGCGGGTGGGCTGCTTGAGGTCATCAAGCACAACGGCGGCATCGACTTCATCATCGATCGTCTCACCCGACACATCAACAGCAAACGTGGAGCTGAACTGTCGATAGCGGCACTGGTAAGCATCGTGAACCTGTGCACTGCCAACAACACGGTTTCGATTATCACAGTTGGCGGCCTAGCCCGCCAGATAGGTGAGAAATATAGTCTCGATGCCCGCAAGTGCGCCTCGTTGCTCGACACCTTCTCGTGCACTGTTCAAGGGCTCATCCCTTACGGTGCACAGATCCTGATGGCTGCAGGACTGGCAGCCGTCAATCCCATTGAAATAGTGCCCCATCTGTTCTATCCCGTTGCCATCGGGTTAGCTGCGCTCCTCTCAATATGGTTGCGCTATCCACGGCGCTATTCTTGAGATGCAATAGATATGTTGCTCTGGTGTCCCACCGCTTTGAAACGAATTAGACTATGGATATTATTTCTCGAAACTTCTTCCGTCTGTTGCGTGCAGGCGTGTTCGACCAGCAAGAACAGATTGAGCCCATGTCGGCATGGAAATGGCGGCAGACTTTCCGTATAGCTACTGCGCACAACGTCGAGGCGATGCTCTATGATGGCATCAAGAAATGTAGCGGCCAGTTCTTCCTTCAGCTGCCCGACGACCTGATTGCCGACTGGCAGGAAGCTGCTAACCGTACCGAGCAGAAAAGCCGTCAGGTGTATGCTATTCTCACAGAACTGCTGACCACTCTCAGTGAACAGCGTCTGCGTCCCATCCTTATCGGCACTATGGCTCAGACACCTCTCTACAGCAATCCCCTTCATCGCTTGCCATCCTCAGCCGACATCTTTTTTCCCTTCGAGACACAGGGCAAGAAAGCTGACCAGTGGGCCTATGACAACGGCACCGACCATGAGCAGCCTACCAGCCACAGTCTCACCTACAAGTGGCGGGAGCTTCAAGTGACTCATCACCATCGCTTGCAGCGAATGACCAACAAGCTACTGAACCGTACCTTCCAGAACCTTGCTCAGCAGGAATTCCGCGAGAGTTCCACTGCGTATATCATCGTCAACGGCCGTCGTACCGAGACTATCACCCCCACGCTGTCCATGCTCATTGCGCTTATGAACACTGTGCAGACCATGCTTGCCGAAGGTCTTCAGCTGCAACACCTCACCGACCTGGGACTCCAGTTGCGGAAGGTTGGCGATCGTGTTGACTTTGTGAAGCTGCAAGGGTGGATTGAGCAGCTCCACATGCAGCGCATGGCTCAGCTCATTGGTACCCATCTCACCCAGCTACTTGGCTTCACTGTCGATGAGACCCCCTTCATGTCGCCAGTGGAAGAGGCATCCGACGTGGCCAGCGCCCAAGGCTTCCTCGTGTCGAAGCAGGCCACCGCCCGGTACTACCGCTATTTCCCTGCTGAGGGCGTGGCCAACATCATATCCTCATTTACACAGTCCATCACTCGCATAGAAGAATAGCGATGCTCCCGAAAAAAGTCCTCCTCGTAGCCCTCACGGCCATCCTCTGCGCCAACGTGGCAAGGTCTGCCGACCCTGTCGACACGCTGGTGCTCAACCGTGTGTTCAGGTACGAGCAGCGCTATGTCAACGACACCATAGCAGGGCTTTCCACCAACCTCTATGTGAAGTATCACTACCAGACCCACAAGCGCAATGCCACCCTTTGGGTCATTCCTACGCTCTATTCTATAGCCAGTGGTCGTCGTCAGTTCGTCAGCGAACAGTACAGCCGTCTCACCTTTCTCGATGACATCGACCACTACGAAACCCGTAACCAAGTCTATTACACCACAATTCCCCATAACCGGCGTACGATGACTCCCGTCCTGAAATTCCTTACTCCCAATCTCTACGCCCCCACAATGTACGGCGACCACGTCCTTTCGCCCTTCCACCGCGACAACCGCATCTTCTATAGGTACACCACCCACCAGCTGCCCCACGGCCTCACCCGCCTCTATTTCAGGCCCCGCCACGTCAACAACACACAGCTGGTGCAAGGTCGTGCCACCATCGACTCTGCCACAGGCCGCATCATCGATGTTGAGCTTCAGGGTGAGTACGACATGCTGCGCTTCCACACCCTCTCCATGCAAGGCAACAGTGGCACCAAGTCGCTCCTCCCTAAGTTGTGCCAGACCAACGTAGAGTTCAAGTTTCTGGGGAATCATATCACCACTAACTTTGAGGCCGTTTTCGACTGTCCTATCACCCTTCCCGACAGTGTCAACGTGAAAGGCAACCGCGAACTCATCGACTCCGTGCGCCCCATCACCCTCACTCCTGAAGAAGAGGCCGCTTATGCCGCCCTCATACCGCCTGTCGATACCCTTGCTCTTGATGACTCCGAGCGTCCCCATCGCCATAACTTGCTCAAAGAAGTGGGATGGGATCTCATTGGTGAAAACCTTTTGCAAAGTCTGCGCACCCAGTCCGAGAACGGTTATGTCAAGCTGTCGCCCATCATCAATCCCCAGTATCTCAGCTACAGCAAGCGCAAGGGTTTCTCCTACAAGCTCAAGCTTGGTGCCCAATACAATTTCACTCCCGACGTTTACCTTAAGCTCAACCCTCAGGTTGGCTATAACTTCAAGCACCATAAGTTCTACGCCAACATCCCCCTCCAGTTTAATTATACGGTGGCGGGTCGCCCCGCCAATGCCACGGTGGAGTGGGGTGTTGGTAACCGCATTGCCAACTCCAGCGTTGCCGACCATATCCGTAGTCAGCAGGGCCAACAGGATCAGGCCTTGGCCGAAGGTCTTGAAATGTTCGACGACCACTACCAGCACCTTAGCAACACTGTTGCCATCAGTCCCAGTGTCAGTGTCGAGGCTGGCCTTATCTACCACCAGCGTCGAGCCGTCCGTCCCACTGTCATGCGTACCCTTGGTATGCCAGCTACCTATCGCAGCTTCGCCCCCACTTTTTGCTTGCGGTTACATCCTTGGTCACGTGGCCCCCATTTCACCATCGACTATGAGCGCGGTGCCAAACTTAGTCACTCCTTCCTCACTTATGAGCGTTGGGAGCTTGACGCTTCTCTCAAGCACCGCATGTCGCGTATGCAAACTCTCAACCTTCGTGTTGGCGGCGGCCTCTATACTAACCGTGCGAACAACTACTTCATGGACTACAGCAATTTCCGTGATGAGAACCTGCCCGAGGGTTGGGATGACGACTGGTCAGGCAATTTCCAGCTCATTTCCACCCAATTCTACAATGCCAGCCGCTACTATCTCCGCGGTAACGTCTCGTTCGAGTCACCCCTCCTTGGTGTATCCTATGTCCCACTCGTCGGTCGCTTTGTCGAGTGCGAGCGGGCCTACCTTAGCACCATCGCCCTTGCCCATACCCGTCTCTATAGTGAACTTGGCTACGGCTTCTCCTGCCGTGTGTTCTCCATGGGCTTCTTCGCCAGCTTCCTTGGCCTTGACTATCAGGAGATGGGCTGCAAGTTCACCTTCGAGCTCTTCAGGAGGTGGTAAGTGGTAGGGAAGATAGAGATAACTGAAACAGAAAAAGAATTTATGAACAAGACGGCAGAGCGGCCCCTCGTGGTCTACAAGGCCAGCGCTGGTAGCGGCAAGACATTCACCCTGGCCACAGAATACATCAAACTGCTGGTGAGGAACCCTCATGCATTTCGCCACACACTGGCGGTGACCTTCACCAATAAGGCCACAGAGGAGATGAAGATGCGCATATTGAGTCAGCTCTATGGCATCTGGAAAGGCCTGCCACAGTCTGACGGTTATGCCCGCAGAGTGGAGGAGGACTTGCAGGTAGGGCATGAGCAGGTTCGGCGCCAGGCAGGCATCGCCCTGATGCAGTTGCTCCACAACTACAGCTATTTCCGTGTTGAAACCATCGATTCGTTCTTCCAGACGGTGTTGCGCAACTTGGCCCGCGAGCTCGACCTTACTGCTAACCTGCGTGTAGGGCTGAACGACTCCCAGGTAGAGGAGATGGCTGTAGACCAGCTGATTGACGGTCTGCAGAAGACCGACCAGGTGCTGCAGTGGCTGTTGAAGTATGTCATGGAGAACATCAGCGATGACCGCTCGTGGAATGTGGTGGGTCAGGTGAAGTCATTCGGCCAGACCATCTTCCGCGACTATTACAAAGAGCAGAGCGGTGCTCTCTATGCTGCCATCCGACAGAAGGGATTCCTCGACAACTATGCAGCCCGACTGAGGGAGATGAAGAAAGAGGCACAGGAGCACATGGCTGAATTGGCTAATGCTTTCTTTACGCGGTTGAAGAGCGTGGGACTCGACATCGACGACTTCGCCTACGGCAACAGCGGCGTAGCCGGCATATTTCAGAAAATCAGGGATGGCGTGTTCGACGAGAGCATTGTGACTAAACGTGTGACCGACTGCTTGGGTGAGCCAGAGAAGTGGTGTAAGAAAAATCACGAGAGGCGTGACCTCATCTGCCATCTGGCCGCTACCGAGTTTGGCGACTTGCTGCAGCAGGTGCTTGACGAGCGCCCCCGACAGTGGCGGTTGTACAAGAGTGCCGACCTGACGCTGCGCCACCTGTCGCAGCTGCGACTGCTCGATAGTATCGAGAAGAAAGTGAGAGAACTGAACGATGAAGCGGGCCGGTTTCTGCTGAGCGATACCCAGCAGCTGCTACATGAACTGATTGACGGCAGTGACTCACCCTTCATCTTCGAGAAGATTGGCACGCGTCTGGAGCATATTATGATTGACGAGTTCCAGGACACCTCCACCGTTCAATGGCAGAACTTCAAGGTGTTGCTGAATGAGTCGATGAGCCATGAAAGTGGCTCGAACCTCATAGTGGGCGACGTGAAGCAGAGCATCTACCGCTGGCGTAGTGGCGACTGGCGCCTGCTCGCTGGCATCAAGGGACAGTTTGCCAATGGCGACGCGATGGTGGAGATACGCACCCTCGACACCAATTACCGCTCAGAGCAGGGCGTGGTGGATTTCAACAATGCCTTCTTCACCCTGGCAGCACAGGCCGAGGGGGTGACGGCCTACGACGACGTGGTGCAGAAAACGCCCGACGGCAAGGGCCAAAGCGGCTATGTGGAGGTGAGGCTGCTGCCCAATGATGACTATCAACAACAGATGCTCGACTGTCTGGCTACACAGGTAGAGGCATTGCTGCAGCAAGGCACACGCCCTGCCGACATGGCCATACTGGTGAGGACGAACAGTCAGATACCACTGATTGCAAATTACCTGATGGAGCGTCTGCCCCTGCTGCGTGTGGTGAGCGACGAGGCCTTCAGGCTTGATGCCTCTACTGCCGTGCAGACTATCGTTCAGGCCTTGCGTTGTCTTGTCAATCCCAACGATACCATCAGCCGTGCCTTCCTGTCGCTGGCTTTTTCGGGAAGGATTGACGGCGACCTTCCACCGTGTTTCACTCCCGACCTGCTGCAGCTGCCGCTCTACGAACTGACTGAGCAGCTCTATGCCTTGTTCCATTTGGAGCAGGCCGATGGGCAGACAGCCTACCTCTGTGCATTCTACGACCAAGTGGCAAAGTACGTTACCGACAATGTGGCCGATGCCGCGGAGTTTCTCCGCGAGTGGGACGAGAGCATCGGTGCAAAGACCATCCAGAGCCCCGAGGTGGACGGTCTGCGGCTCATCTCCATACACAAGTCTAAGGGACTGGAGTTCCCCATCGTGCTCGTCCCCTTCTGCGACTGGCGCCTGGAGCATGTCGGCAACATCCTGTGGTGCAAGCCACAAGAAGCACCCTTCGACCAACTGCCGATAGTGCCTGTGGACTATAGTCAGAAGGGCATGGCAGGCACTATCTACAGCGACGATTACGACGAAGAGCACCAGCAGAATGTGGTCGACAACCTGAATCTGCTCTATGTGGCTTTTACGCGTGCTGCCAGCCAGCTCTACGTCTATGGCAAGCGTAAGGCCATGGCATCGCGTTCGGGACTTATCGAGCGTGTACTGCCACAGGTGGCTGCCCTGTTGCCGGGGAGTGTCATCACTGGCACCGACGATGAGAAGACTGCCATGATGATGAGACTGGCACCATCGGTCCCCCCTGCTTCCCCTGTTGAGACACCGAGGCAAAAGGGTGAGTCAGAGCATGAGGAGGCCAATCCCTTCCTTGCTCCTTCCGTGCCTACCGACATTAAGATTGAGGTGTTTAGCCAGAAGGTGGAATTCCGCCAGAGCACGAAGAGCCGTCAGTTTGTCGAGGACAATAGCAAGGAGGAAAACCAGACGGCACCCGGCGGACAGGAACCCCAGCCTGTGAGCTATATTCAGATAGGCAGCGTGCTCCACAACGTCTTCTCCACCATCCGTAGCACAGCCGATATCGACTCTGCCCTCACGCAGTTGGAACAGGAAGGCATAATCTATGGCAGCGATATGAGCCGCAGGCGGTTGCTTGACATGATTCGTAAGCGGCTGGCATCACCAAGAGTGGCCGAATGGTTTGAGCCCGACCGCTGGACGCTCTTCAACGAGTGCACCATCTTGGGCTACAACGCCCAGACGGGTAACGCCTACGAGCGCCGTCCCGACCGCGTGATGACCGACGGACAGCAGACCATCGTCGTTGATTTCAAGTTCGGCACAGAACGTGCCGAATATCACGATCAGGTGCGTGAATACATGCACCTGCTCACTCAGATGGGAATGCCCAGCGTCAAGGGATTCCTTTGGTTCGTCTATAGCAACAAAGTAGTAGAAGTAAACCTCTAACGCCCATGAAAGCCCCATTCCCGACGTTCCGTCGCCTACCCGTAGCCTCATTCCCGACGTTCCGTCGCCTACCCGTAGCCTTTCTCGAACATGTAGCCGAGGACATCCTCAATAAGTATGGCCATGACCTGAACAGCATTGCCGTGGTGTTCCCCAACAAGCGGGCATCACTCTTCCTCAACGAATATCTGGCCCGTCAGGCGGGAAGCCCCGTCTGGAGCCCTGCCTATATCACCATCTCCGACCTGCTGCGCCAGCAGAGTCAGCGTACTGTGGCCGACCCCATCAAGCTTGTCTGTGAGCTATACAAGAGTTTCACTCAACAGACGGGCATCGACGAGACGCTCGACCATTTCTATGGATGGGGCGAGCTGCTGTTGGCCGACTTCGATGATATAGACAAGCACATGGTCGATGCCGACAAGGTGTTGGCCAACCTGCGCGACCTGCATGAGATGGATGACGTAAGCTACCTCACCGAAGAGCAGAAAGCCACCATTCGGCACTTCTTTAGCTATTTCTCCGACGACCACAACACGAAGCTCAAGGAGCGCTTCTTGAAGCTATGGTCGCACATGGCCGACATCTACCACGACTTCAACCGTCGCCTCAGCGAGCAGCAGCTGGCCTACGAAGGAGCACTCTATCGCGAGGCTGTGGAGCATCTCAACGCCCCTGACGTCATGCCAGGCATCAAGACATTCCTCTTCGTGGGCTTCAACCTTGTGCAGCCTGTTGAGCAGCAGCTCTTCCTGCAGCTCATGCGCGAAGGCCGCGCACGCTTCTATTGGGACTTCGACCACTATTACCTGGATTCTGAGGCAGGCCACTACATCAGTCAGCTGATGGCCCGCTTCCCCAACGAGCTCGATACGGCCGACGACGACATCTACCGCTGCTTCACCCGCCCCAAGAACATCACCTTTGTCTCTGCCCCCACCGAGAATATCCAGGCACGCTATGTCAGCAAATGGCTCACCACCGACAACCGCATTGCCGACGGACGCCAGACGGCAGTCGTACTTTGCAACGAAGGACTCCTGGAGACCGTCGTCCACTGTCTGCCCGACGACCTGCAGCATGTGAATGTCACCACCGGCTATCCTCTGAGCCATACCCCTGTGGCCAGTCTCGTCACCCTGCTCGTGAACCTCCGCACCATAGGCTACGATACCCAGCGCCAGCGCTTCCGCTACCGACATCTGAAAGCCCTCATGCGCCATCCCTACATCGCCCCATTGGCCGACGATGCCGACATGAAAGCACTCATCAATCGCAGCATCGACTCCAACACCCAGATGCTGCAATGGCTCTGCGACATATTGAAGAAAGCCTCCGCTAACCCCTCAAAATCCTCCACCGACTCTATTCCCGCTGACGCGCAAGAGAGGCGGGGGTTGTTCTCCCCTTCTTCAGAGGGGGTGGGGGAGGCTTTTTTCAGAGCCTATACCCTCCTGAACCGACTTCTGAACCTGGTAGTCAGTGGCGACCTCACCATCGATGCCATCACCCTGGGCCGTCTTATCACCCAGCTCGTTCGCAACGCCACCATACCATTCCATGGTGAGCCGGCCGAAGGACTACAGATTATGGGCGTGCTCGAGACCCGTTGCCTCGACTTCAGACACCTGCTGCTTCTCTCCTGCAACGAAGGCAACATCCCCGCTGGCACCTCAGACACATCGTTCATCCCCTACAGCCTGCGCAAAGCCTACGGACTGACCACTTTAGAACACAAGACCGCCATCTATAGCTACTACTTCCATCGCCTGCTACAAAGAGCCGACGACGTCACCATACTCTACAACAACGCCACAACTGACGGGCAGCGTGGCGAGCAAAGCCGCTTCATGCTCCAGCTTATGGTAGAGAGCCCTCACACCGTCAACTTCCAGACCTTGCAGGCAGGTCAGACCATTATCCCCTTCGCACCCCAGCCAGTTCCGAAAGGGGTCCCAAACGACTATCCCCCAATCGGCCCGGCCCCGCTTCTCACTCCCACGGCAGTGAACCGCTACATGCGTTGCCCGTTGCAGTACTACTATTGCTACGTGCACGGCCTGCGCGAGCCCGATGTCACCGACGACGACACCATCGACAACAGAATCTTCGGAAACATCTTCCACAACGCGGCTCAGGACATCTACACACAGCTCACGCAGAGAAGTCAGCGCATTCAGGCTGATGACCTGCGTCGTCTGCTCAACACCCGTGTTGAGATAGAACGGGCTGTCGACACTGCCATCATAAATGAGTCCTCCCCCAACCCCGCGGCCGTGAACCGCTACACAGGTATGCAGCTCCTCAGCCGTGAGGTTATCATCCACTACCTGCGCCAATTGCTCACCATCGACCTGAGGCTCACCCCCTTCACTATCCTCGCACTCGAGACCGACGTCAAGACCACTCTTGCTACCGATTACGGCGACGTGAACATTGGCGGACGCATCGACCGCCTCGACATCATTGGCACCCCCGATGGTCACCAGCGCATCCGTGTCGTTGATTATAAGACCGGCTCACACCAGGGTCATCCCCTCCCCAACGTCAGCGCCATCTTCACCCTCGAAGCCCTGGTTAATCACAGCGATTACTACCTGCAGGCCATCCTCTATGCCACCATCGTCAGCCAAAGCCACGAGGGCACGCCCGTGTCGCCTGCCCTCCTCTTCATTCAGCACGCTGCTGGCCCTGGCTACGACCCCACGCTGTTGTTCGGCCGACAGCCCATCACCGACGTAGCTACCATCCGGCAGGAGTTTATCGAGCTCCTCCGCCGTCAGATCAGCGAGATTTTCAACCCCGACATTCCCTTCACGCCCACTACTGATCGCTCACGCTGTCAGAATTGCCCCTACAAACAGCTATGCTTGATGCAGGGGGCAAGAGCTTTATCGCCAGCGTAGCACATGTCCTCGATGTCAACAGCGTTCACTCAAAACCGCGTTACGATTTTTGAACAATCGTGAGTCTCTCCTTTACTATTCTGAAGACATCTTTCACAGATTTCACGGTTTTAAGTTTTGCTGATAATCAGTAACTTAGAGAATCCGTAAAATCTGTGAAATCTGTGATGGTTAATGATGGTACACCCTCAAGATGGGGGCTGTAGCATTTGGGGTACTATGCCTGCCGTTCTATCCAGGCGAGGGTGTCTCCCTTACGGACTTTGGCACCCTGCTTGGCGCTGACCTCTACGAGCTTGCCACCGAGGGCGGCAGGGATGGGCACTATCTCACCCCACTTCTCTACGAGGTAGCAGAAGGTCTGGCCCTCCTGGTACGTCTGGCCGATGAAGGGCTCTAAGCAGGGTGCACACTCGCCGTCGCCATTGAATTCGTAGAATATCTGTCCGGCGGAGGGTGCAACGAGGGCATCGGCCTTGGCGTGCTTGAAGGCAGACAGCTCTTCGGGTGATAGCTTTGAGCCCCCCAGCTTGGCGTCCTTGGCTTTCTGGATGTCGGCCAGCAGCTGCTTCTTCGCCTGACCGCTCTTGAAGGGACGGTACTGCTCGGGGTGCATGGCAAGCTCGAAGAGCTCTTCGTTGTCCTTGCCGTAGTCCCAGCCATTCTCGTCCATCTCCTTACGGAAGCCGTCGAGGGCGTTGGGTAGGAGTGTGTGGGGGTCTACGTCGGTGAACTCGCGCTTCTGGGTCTTGGCCAGCTCTACGAGCTCAGGTGCTATGGTGCCGGGCACCTTGCCGCTCTTGCCGAGGATCATGCCCCAGATGGCGTCGTCCATCATGGCGTAGCGGCCCTTGCCTTGCTCCATGGTGAGGAGGTTCATCAGGGCGATGTTCTTGGTGTACTGTGAGAATGGGGTGACGAGTGGGGGATAGCCGACGCGTGGCCACACGTACTCCACCTCGTTGAAGAGCTTCACCAGCATGTCGTCCATGGTGAGCGCGGGCTCGCCTTTCTTTTCGCGCAACTTGTTGATCATGCTCTGTATGGGGCCCAGGTCGGCCATCATGCTGCCCATCATGCCGCCGGGTAGTCCGCTGCCAAGGAGCAGTGATGACATGTGTTTGTTGGCGGGATTGATGAAGAGTCCCAGCCAGTCGTCGATGAACTCCTGGGTGAGTGTGCGGGCCTGCATATAGGCGCTCATGTTGAGCTCCTTCACCTCGAAGCCCTCGTTCTTCAGCATGGACTGCACGGAGATGATGTCGGGGTGCACCTTACCCCAACTGAGGGGCTCAATGGCGGTGTCGATGATGTCGGCGCCGTTGTTGCACACCTCGAGGATGGAGGCCATGGAGAGTCCGGGTCCTGAGTGGCCGTGGTACTGTATGATGATGTCGGGGTGCTTGGTCTTGATGCTCTTGGTGAGTGCTCCGAGCATGGCGGGCTGTCCGATGCCGGCCATGTCCTTCAGGCATATCTCTTCTGCTCCGGCGGCTATGACCTCATCGGCAATGCGGCTGTAGTACTCCACGGTGTGTACGGGGGAGGTGGTGATGCAGAGGGTGGCTTGTGGTGTCATGCCTGCTGCCTTGGCCCACTTGATGGAGGGGATGATGTTGCGTGTGTCGTTGAGGCCGCAGAAGATGCGGGGTATGTCGACGCCCTGTGAGTGCTTCACCTTGTACATGAGCTGACGAACGTCGTCGGGCACAGGGTACATGCGCAGGGCATTGAGGCCGCGGTCGAGCATGTGGGTTTGTATGCCCACCTGGTTGAAGGGTTTGCAGAAGGCGCGTACGGCGTCGTTGGGGTTCTCGCCTGCCATGAGGTTCACCTGCTCGAAGGCGCCGCCGTTTGTCTCTACACGGTCGAAGCATCCCATGTCGATGATGACTGGTGCTATGCGCTCTAACTGGTCTTTGCGTGGCTGGAACTTGCCGCTCGACTGCCACATGTCACGGTAGACAAGACTGAACTTGATTTGTTTCTTTCCCATAGTGTTTCAATTTATTGGTTATTGGTAATTGATCTTCCTCATCCTTTTCTTTCCACAACGAGATTTGCCGCAAACCCACGAGGAACGCAGTTGTTTAGACGGATTTCACGAATTTCCAAGACAGTGCGAAGAAATTCCAACAACGAATATAGCCGTATTTCACGAATTGTACGAATTATAACTAATTTCACAAATTCTCGCAGCAAGCAGCGATTGTCTGCGCGTAGCAAATACTTGGACAAGCCAAGCGGCAGAACCGAGCGCGTGTAATTCGTAAAACTTGTTTTCATTCGTGTAATTTGTTAAGTTCGTCTTAATTCGTTGTCCTTAAGAGGTTTTGGGGGTGGAAAACGTTGGTTGGTAATTATTCATTATTCATTTTTGACATGCAAAGATAGTGCTTTTAAGCGATTCGGATGAGTTATCCGAGTTAAAAGGAGTTAAAAGGACGATGAAACGTCTTAGCATCCAATTCTCTGTACGTTGAAGCTAAAGTCCGAAGGGGTTCATGTTGGAGTAGGCCTGACGTGTCTTCTGCTCCACGCCGTTGGCTTCGTAGTCGCCGCTGACGGTATTGGTCTCGTTAGGATTCAGCTCGAGCAGCTTCTGCATGTCGTCCTCAGCACCTTTCCTGTCGCCCTGGTCGTAGCGCAGTCGGCCACGCTCGCGATAGGCGTCAACATGGAAGGGGTTTGCGTCAATCACTTTGCCGTAGGCCTCGATGGCATCGGCCGCCTGACCCTTGGCTGCCAGGATGCGGGCTTGGAGCAGCAGCACGTCTTCATGGTCTTGTATGTGCTCGCTGAGCCAGTCGGCATCGTCCTGGGCGCCGTTCACATCGCCCATGTTCAGCAGAGTCTGTCCGCGCAGCAGACGGGCATCGGCTTCGTCGTCGCCCGACAGGCAGATGCTTTTCGTCAGCCTGGCGATGCCTCCTACGAGGTCGCCCTGTCCGAGCAGCGCCTGTGCAAAGAGGGAATGCACCCGTGAGTTGTCGGGCTCTAATTCCTCGGCTTTCTGACAAAAGGCAGTCATCTGTCCGTAGTCTTCCTCCATATAGGCGAGGTGGGCCATGTTCAGCAGGATGGAGACGTTACGGGGCTGAAGGTCGGACATGGCTTGAAGCTCGGCCAGAGCCTCCTTGAGGAGCCCCATGCGGGTGAGGGCGGTCTGGAGGTAGTGGTGTGTCTCGATGTCGTCGTTGCGTACTTTCAGTGCCTCGCGCAGACATTTCACGGCATACTCCGTCTGTCCTATCTGCAGGGCACGGATGCCGTCGTATTTCATTAAGTTGAACTGGCGCTCGTCGGCCTGCTGCTTTTCGTCTTCGGCGGTCGGCTGGGCGCCGCCAAACAGTGAATTCCAGAATCCCATGTTGATATGTTTTTGTCGATTTTCGATGCAAAGATACAAAATAATTCATAATTCATAATTCATAATTCATAATTATTTTCTAACTTTGCAGGCAAATGACTGTAAAACTATAAAAACGACTATGATGTTAGGACTAAAGACAATGCTTATCTTCGGCCTTGGAGGCCCTGAGATTCTGCTGATTGCCCTGGTGGTGCTGCTGCTCTTCGGCGGTGCTAAGATTCCTGAGCTGATGCGCGGACTGGGTAAGGGCGTGAAGAGTTTCAAGGACGGAATGAAAGATATTGAAGACGAGACGAAGAAAGCCGATGAGTGACAAGCCGGTCACGTTTTGGGAACATCTCGAACAGCTGCGGTGGGCCATACTGCGCTCGCTGGGCATCGTTGTGGTGTTCGCCGTGCTGGCATTCTGCATGAAGGACTGGCTGTTCGCTGTGGTGCTGGCCCCTCGTGGCAGCGACTTCGTGACGTTCCGGCTGATGGGCGGTGAGCCCTTTCATCTGCAGCTGGTGAACACGGCGCTCACCGAGCAGTTTATGACCCACATGCGGGTGGCAGCCTATGCGGGGCTGCTTTGCGGTGTACCTTATATATTATATGAGATGTTCCGCTTCGTGTCGCCAGGACTGTATCAGAACGAGCGCCGGGCTGCCACATGGGTGGTGGGCTCGGCTTATGTGATGTTCATGGTGGGCACACTGATTAACTACTTCATTATATTTCCGCTAACGGTAAGGTTCTTAGGAACATACCAGGTGGCAGACGATGTCGCCAATATGCTCACGTTGCAGTCCTATGTCGATACGCTCATCACCATGTGTCTGGTCATAGGCGTGGTGTTCGAGCTGCCTGTGGTGTGTGCCATCATGGGGCGCATGGGGGTTGTCAACGGGGGCATGATGCGCCGCTTCCGCCGACATGCCGTCGTAGCTATCCTCATCGTTGCAGCCATCATCACACCCACTACCGACATCTTCACGCTGATGGTAGTGTCGGTACCTATCTGGCTGCTGTATGAGGGCAGCATCTTCCTCGTGCCGAGAACCAATGAACAAAAAACGAACAAAGAATATGCTTAGACGAATAAGAATCATCCTGGCAGCAGTGTTCTTCGTGGGACTGACGCTGCTCTTCCTCGACTTCACGGGAACGGCCCATCGGTGGCTGGGATGGATGGCAAAGGCGCAGTTCCTGCCTGCCATCCTGGCACTGAATGTTGTCGTCGTGTTGGTGCTGATAGCCTTGACACTGCTCTTCGGCCGCATCTATTGCTCCGTGGTATGTCCGCTGGGCATCTTGCAAGACATCTTTGGATGGATGGGGAAGAAAGTGAAAAAGAACCGCTATTCCTTCTCGCCCGAAAAGCGCATCCTTCGCTACTGCGTGCTGGGGGCGTTCTTTGTAGCATTTATTGCAGGCGTGGCCACCATCGTACAGTTGCTGGCGCCATACAGCGCCTTCGGCCGTATCGCCACCATGCTGCTGCAACCATTGTGGCAACTGGGCAATAACGTGTTGGCTGGTTTCTCAGAGCGGGCCGACAGCTATACCTTCTACAGCGTAGACGTGTGGCTGAAGTCGCTGCCTGTGCTGATTGTCGCCGTCGCTACATTGGTGGCGCTGATAGTGCTGGCCTGGCGCGGAGGTCGCACTTATTGCAATACCATCTGTCCCGTGGGCACGCTGCTGTCGCTCTTCGCACGCTATTCATGGCTGCGCATACAGTTTCACCCCGACAAGTGCCGCAACTGCGGACTCTGCACGAAGAACTGTAAGGCATCGTGCGTTGACTTCAAGAACCACACCGTCGACTATTCCCGCTGTGTGGTGTGTGGCGACTGTCTGAAGAGTTGCAAGTTTGGTGCTTTGAAGTATGCTCCAGTGAGGAAAACCGACACACCGTCCACTGGCCCCAAACAGGCTGACCCTACAGATACTTCACGCCGGTCGTTCCTGTTGGCATCGGCCATGGTGGCAACATCGCTTTTGGCCGAAGAAGAGAGAACGGACAGGCCCGCCAAACTGGCACCTATCGAGCCGAAGGTGTCGCCTGAACGCAAGACACCCATCACGCCACCGGGTTCACGATCGGCCGACAACATGCTGCGCCGCTGCACGGGCTGCCAGCTGTGTGTGTCGGATTGTCCCAACGGGGTGCTGCGGCCATCAGGCGACATGATGACGATGATGATGCCAGTGATGAGCTACGAGCGTGGCTATTGTCGTCCTGAGTGTACGCGCTGCTCCGAGGTGTGTCCATCGGGAGCCATCATTCCTGTTGGGAAGGAAGATAAACAGCACATTCAGATTGGCCATGCCGTTGTGGCCAGCAACCTGTGTATCTCGGCACTTGGCAAGGACGAGTGTGGCAACTGCGAACGCCATTGTCCTGTTCAGGCCATCGAGATGGTGCCCAGTGACCCCGACGATGATTTCTCGCCTTACGTCCCCGCCATCAACTCGAGCCTTTGCATCGGTTGCGGCGCCTGCGAATATGTGTGCCCCGTTCGTCCGCTTTCTGCCATCCATGTGGAGGGCCTCAAAGAGCACGGACAGGTGAAGAACAATGTCGACCAGTCAATCAGCGATGACGAGGAACCCGACAACGAAGAGGTACTGGATGACGAGGAGCTGAACGAGGAAGAACTAAGTGAAGACGAACTGGATATTGAAGAAGAATACGATGAAGAATAGACAAGATAACGACCTGTCGCGCCGCTCATTCCTGAAGATGGTTGGCGCAGGAACGGCAGCCACACTGTTTGTCGCCTGTGGTGGCAAGAAGGTGGAGAAACTGGTGAAGACACAGTTGACAGGCGAGGAAGCCATCCCCTGTACAGGATGCCAGAACTGTATGCCATGTCCCTATGGCGTCGACATTGCCGGCATCTTCCAGCACTATAACCAATGGAAGGCCAATGGAAAGATGCCCGAAAACAAAGACGATGCCAACTGGGCAGAGAACCGCCGCAGCTACCTCATCAGCCTTGACCGCACCATCAGCCGCGAACGCCAGCCCGACCACTGCATAGGCTGCAATCACTGTATGGAGGATGACAAATGCCCCAATGAGATTCGCATCCCCAGGGAGCTGCAGCACATCGACGAACTCATAGAACAGACACGACGAGGATAAACAACGAAAAACCAATCATTATGCGCGAAGAACAAATTCTGGTACGTATTACAGGACAAGACCGCCCCGGACTCACAGCATCCATCATGGGCATCTTGGCCAAGTATAATGCACAAATCCTTGACATAGGCCAGGCCGACATCCATTCCACCCTCTCGCTTGGCATACTTATTCGCATGGACGAGATGAAATCGGGACTGGCCATGAAGGAACTGTTGTTCAAAGCCACCGAACTAGGGGTGAACATCGGCTTCTCGCCCATCAGCGACGACGAGTATGAAGACTGGGTGGGTCATCAGGGCAAGAACCGCTACATCCTTATGGTCTTGGGCCGACAGTTGGAAGCACGGCAGATAGAGGCCGCCACCCGCATACTGGCCGACCAGGGCCTGAACATCGACAGCATCCTGCGACTGACGGGCCGTAAGAGCATCAAACAGCTGGACAAGCACACCCGGGCCTGCATACAGTTCTCGCTACGTGGCGAGCCCATCAACAGGCAGGAGATGCAGTCGAAGCTGATGCGCCTCTCGCAGCAGATGGAGATAGACTTCTCGTTTCAGAAGGATGACATGTTCCGACGTATGCGCCGGCTCATCTGCTTCGATATGGACTCCACGCTCATACAGACAGAGTGCATCGACGAGCTGGCCGAGCGCAACGGCGTGGGAGCCGAGGTGAGGGCCATTACCGAGAGTGCCATGCGCGGCGAGATAGACTTCAAGGAGAGTTTTACCCGCAGGGTGAGCCTGTTGAAGGGACTCGACATCAGCGTCATGCAGGACATAGCCGAGCACCTGCCCATCACCGAAGGCGCTGACCGCCTGATGCGCGTGCTAAAGACGTGTGGCTACAAGATTGCTATCCTCAGCGGCGGATTTACCTACTTTGGCGAATACCTGCAGCGGCGCTACGGCATTGACTATGTCTATGCCAATGAGCTTGAGGTAGGCGACGACGGCAAGCTGACCGGCCGTTTCGTCGGCGAGATAGTAGACGGCCATCGCAAGGCCGAGCTTCTGAAACTCATTGCCCAGGTGGAGAAGGTAAACCTGGCACAGACCATTGCCGTGGGCGACGGTGCCAACGACTTGCCGATGATCAGCGAGGCCGGACTGGGTATAGCCTTCCATGCCAAGCCCCGTGTGGTGGCTAACGCCAAGCAGAGCATCAACACCATCGGTCTCGACGGCGTACTCTATTTTCTCGGGTTCAAGGACTCCTACCTTGGCGAACAAGGGCGGCTGTAATGCCGCCCTTGTTCGTTGTCCCACGATGACTCACCATCATTACGATGCCTCAGAATAGTTTCAAGCGGCTTGGAACAACTAGTTCAGGGCTCCTGAACTAAAAGTTCAAGGCCTCTGAACCAATAGTTCAGCGCCCCTGAAACACTTTTGAGGAATTACACCTTGACTTTTGAGGCTACAGTAAGCACTATTTCTAATACCCGAATCCCGCTATAAACAGTAAATGTCAAAAGTTTCGTATGTAGGCAACTTGCTGTCTGTCAGGTATTTTGTGTCCATCAAGAATTTCTTTGAACAGATAGCTGCCTTTTCAGAAAAAAGTCTTATCTTTGCCCCGCCGAAGAAAAGGTGGACGACGGTTTTATGCCGATGCCATCACTAAAAGTCTGTTGGGGCATCGAGCCCCATCAGACTTTGCCGAAGAAAAGACGGACTCAGGATTTGTCCGATATTTTTCTGTCCGTCAAGTCTTTCAGGGAGCAACGGTAGAGAGTGACAAGGTTTTCAGTACGATGTAAACGATGTTGACAAGCAATTCAGTTTAACCCGGTGAAAACTGTCAAGTGAAATCAGGAAAAGGCACTAGCCATACTCAAATAGTATGCTTAGAGTATGGCTAGAAGCTGCCTGGAGTATGGCTACAGTATGGGTAAAGTGTTCTTTTGCCATGTCTCATCCTTTGTCCCTAAACATTCGAATGGTTTTCGGTAGTTGCTCCGCAAGCCTTGTGGAAATCACTTTTTTGCTTTAAATCCTTTTTGTTTTAGAAAAAAGTAGTATCTTTGTAGCATCCAATGACTAAAGACTTATGAAGAATTACTTGATTAGCGAAGCTATAGGTGACATTGCCGGTAGCACCTACGAAGGAAAGGGGAATCGTATCAAAGACTACGATAAGGTGAAGATGTTCAGCTCAAGGGCACACTTCACAGGCGATACCGTGTTGACTTTCGCCTGTGCTGAGGCGTTCATCGACCATCTCGACATGACGATGAACCTTTGGAAATGCGCCAACGAGCACCGTCATGCAGGTTTCAGCTCAACATTTAAGAAATGGTTTGCCAGCCATAAGCCGCAGCCCTATCGCAGTCTTGGCAATGGCTCTGCCATGCGCTGTTCATCGGCCGGCTGGTTGGCACAGACGGAAGAAGAGTGCATACGTATGGCCACAGAGACAGCCGCTCCCACGCATAACCATCCAGAAGGTATCAAAGGCGCCGTAGTCACCGCCCTCACCATCTTCCATTTAAAGAACGGTAAAGACAAGGACTTCGTCCGCGAGCACCTGTTGAACGAGTATTACCCAGACTGGGCAAACAAAAGCTACGCAGACATCCACGATGACTACACCTTTTACTCCACTTGTCCGGGCACTGTCGGCCCCGCCATTATCTGCTTCCTGGATTCCAAGGATTATGTCGATTGCATCAAACTCGCCATCTCCCTTGGCGGTGATGCCGACACCCTTGCTGCTATTGCAGGCCCGATGGCCTACGCCTACTATAAGAAGATGCCCGATGCTTTGGTATACCAAGCAATAAAGAAACTTCCCGACTGGATGAAGAATGTCAACGAGCGGTTTGATGAGGTGGTAAATTCAATGATGTAGAGAAGATAATAAACAACTTACCTGAAAGATGAAATCTTATCCATTAGCAAATGATTTGAAGACATATTACGCCGTGTGTGTCATATTCCTATTGTGTGCTATAGGTTGCAATACTGAATACGATGATGAATTGAAAAAACCGCAAGATAATTCTATACGAACGAATGATTCGCAAACAGACACGATACCTGAACATAATCACAGTAACGCTGACACTGTAAATCTTTTGACAAATGGTGGTTTGGAAGAATGGACTCGTTTTTTGACGCCTGAAATGCCAAAAGGATGGTCATTGCCATCAAATGAATATGTAAAACAAAATAGAAATATAGCTTATGAAGGAAACAGTTCTGCAAAGATGCAATCAGTAGAAAGTGGGAAAACTGCAAGATTAGAACAGGTTATACAAGTATCTCCCAACCAGAAAATTCGTATTCGTTTTCGTTATTATGTTGAGAAATGGAAATATAAAGGTGCCAGGACCTATTGCTATTTCAGAACACGCGCTGCTGAAACTTCCAATATTTCTGCTGCTGAATTACAATCTTTCTATGACAAAAACACATATTATATTATTAGAGGAGGAGGGTATGGCAAAACATATTTTTCCAACACTTCAAATGTTTGGCAGACTTTTGATGAAGTAATTGTGGTTCCGCCCACTGCCACCTATTTTGCTTTTGGTATCAACAGCTATTACGGAACAATTCTATATGTTGATGATTGTTGGGTGACAAACGTGTCAACTGGTATTAATTCTATAAATCATAAATGAACTATCCTTCACAAGCCTTGTGAATAGTTTCCGATAAATATTTTCTCTCATATATTTTGTAAGACAAAAAAATCTTCGTATCTTTGCGCAGAAAAAAGTTTTTTATTACTAGATAAAGGCATAATCATTACTCATATTAAACCTAAATAATTAAAGATATGACATAAATTGATAAAATAACCATGACATAAGACATTAAGGAAGTGTTTGCTTCTGCTTGATGTACACCTGAAATCGCCAACTTCAATGTACTCAACAACAGTAGAAAGCGAATGCTTACACCTTCAAGGTGTGGGCTTCGCTGTTGTATGAGTACAGGTGTTTGGCGATACCGAGGTGTAGCAACAGAGTTGATTCACACCTTTCTTTTTGCCTAGTGTTGCAAAAAGAAATGCCTATGAAATAGAAAAAATGTATTTTCACAAGCCTTGCGGACAAGAAATATTTGTCTACTTCACAGAATTATCCTAATTTTGCACTATTAAACTATAAAGCCAATGATATATTTAATTTTTTATGCAATATTGCTCGCTGTATGTTTATATATAATCCTCTTGTATAGGCATAAAAGCAATAACACATTGGATAACGATTATAATTCAATATCTAATGTCAGTTCAAAAGAGCCAAAAACAAAGAATACGAGGAAAGATGCATTGACTTCTATTTTTCGTATATCAGAAAAAGGGGGAGATCATTTTAAAGCACCTTTGTCAAAAGAGGGCCAATTAGAATTATTAATGTTTGACATTTGGTTTGGCATTCAATCTCTTGAATCAAGAGGCATCCTTTTAGATTACGAAGATACACAGAAAAGAATTGAGGATTATCTCATCAAGGTTATTCAGAATTTTGGACTACCCTCAGAAAAGAAATATGAGAGAGTCTATCTTCTTCGTTCTGTTACTGATGGATGGGAAAGAGAAATGTTGGGCTTAGCACAATCTGATTATCCAAGAACCAAACAATATTTGCCCGCATATCTTTATATATGTTTCATAAAAGAGCCTTTAAAAGTATATGCAGATGAATTTTTAGAAGCCAAAATAGATTCACTAAACATTTCTGACTTAGCTGATTTCTTTATGGTATTTATAGAACATCAAAACTGGTTAGTTTCAGAATTCAGAAAGATTAAATAGAAAAGATAGCCACTATGGGAATAATTGATTATTATAGTAAATCTCCAGAAAAATACTAGGAGGTTATTAATTTATTAGAGTTATGGAGAAATATACAAGAGAACAAGTAAAGGCAATGACTCAAGATGAATATGAGTCAGCAATGTGTGATGAGTTAAATGCAGCAGGATTCAGAAGTGAGTTCCATGGTAATTATCTTGAATATAAACCAGACGAATCAACTTTTGGAGGTGCAGTAGTGTTTGACCCCAAAGCTGTAGATTATCTAAAGCAGATAGGTTTGCTTGATAATGGAAAATGTCCTATGTGCTCTGTAAGAGAAGACGATCTTCAATATAAACTACAGAATCAGACTAGTGGAGCTATTTATCACGTATGTAAATTATGCTATAAGCAATATGCCAGGCAGGAACGTGCCAAAAGAGGTTGTTTTTGTTGTTTAGGCGTTGCCGTAATTATTTCACTGGTTATTTGGGGAATTATAAAAATAATTGGATAAAAGATGAAGTGGGTTATAGCAATTGTCGTAATTATTGTTCTTTGGCAGTGCATGAGATTCCTATCAAGCCTCAACAAACAGAGGAAAATAATTTCATCAAGAGGAGGAATAAAAAATGTCTATGACACATTAATTG
>JAILPA010000126.1 GCA_024690505.1 Prevotella sp. | reverse complement strand
TTGCCTTATCCGTGTCGAGCGACAACCAAACGGACGCGACGACGAGAGCTGCATACAGAAGTAGGAATAGAACTTGTTTCTTCATTTTTACTTCGAGTTCTGCTTATAATACTTGATCAGTTTCGGCACGACTTCTTCAACGGTACCAACGATGACGTAGTCGGCAATCTTGTTGATAGGAGCATCGGGATCGCTGTTCACGCTGATGATAATACCCGAGTCCTGCATACCAGCGATGTGTTGAATCTGACCAGAGATACCGCAGGCGATGTACACCTTCGGGTGAACGGTAACGCCGGTCTGACCAATCTGACGGTCGTGGTCGAGCCAGCCTGCATCGACGGCGGCGCGGCTGCCGCCCACCTCACCATGCAGCACCTTGGCCAGCTGGAACAGCATGTCGAAGTTCTCCTTGCAGCCCATGCCGTAGCCACCGGCGACGACGATGGGAGCGCCCTTCAGGTTGTGCTTGGCGGCCTCCACGTGGTGGTCGAGCACCTTTACGACTCCTGCCACGGCCATGTCAACATACTTGGCCACCTCGGGATAGACTACTTCTTTGCGGCAGTCACCCTCATAGATAGCCTTCTGCATCACGCCAGAGCGGACGGTGGCCATCTGGGGGCGATGGTCGGGGTTCACAATGGTAGCCACGATGTTTCCACCGAAGGCGGGACGAATCTGGTAGAGCAGGTTGTCGTAGTGCTTGCCACTCTTGGCGTCGTCGTATGGGCCAATCTCCAGTTCGGTGCAGTCGGCGGTAAGGCCGCTGGTGAGCGAAGACGAGACGCGTGGGCCGAGGTCGCGTCCGATGACGGTAGCACCCATCAGGCAAATTTGGGGTTGCTCCTCCTTGAAGAGGTTCACGAGGATGTCGGTGTGGGGAGCCGAGGTGTAGGGGAATAGCTCGGGGGCGTCGAAGACAAACAGCTTGTCGACGCCATAGGGCAGGATTTGATCCTCCACCTTGCCCTTGATGCCTGTGCCAGCCACCACGGCGTGCAGTTCCACGCCTAAGGTGTTGGCCAGCTTGCGGCCCTTGGTCAGCAACTCCTGGGAGACTTCCTGTACCAGAGTGCCTTCTATTTCGCAATATACAAATACGTTGTTCATGTTGTTTTTTTCTTTGTTGTCTTTGCTGCAACAATGTTGCAGCAAAGTGGACGATTAACCGATGATTTTCTCTTCCAGTAATTCTTTTATCATGCCTTCGATGTCGGCGTCAGAGGCGGTGAGGGTCTTCGACTCCTTAGCCTGGAACACGATGTTCTTGATGGCCTTCACCTTTGTGGGCGAGCCACTGAGACCACACTGCTGTACGTCGCCATTGACATCGGCCACGCTCCACTGGTTCAGATTCAGCTCGGGGCGCTCCTCATAGAGATAGTCGTAGGGTGTGCCCTCAGCAGGACGCTCCATGGGGCAGGTGGCCCGCTTGTACTTCATCACCAGCTTGGCATTCTGCGGGCGACAGGGGGCAGCGCTTCCATTCACGGTGATCACCACGGGCAGCGGAGCCTCTACCGTCTCCACGCCACCATCGATGACGCGCTTAATGGTGGCTTTGCCATCCTTCACGCTGAGCACCTCCTCAGCGTATGTCACCTGGTTGAGGCCCAGCTTCTGAGCCACCTGAGGACCCACCTGTGCGGTGTCGCCGTCGATAGCTTGGCGACCGCCAATCACGATGTCCACATCACCAATCTTCTTGATGGCCGTAGCCAGTGCGTAAGAAGTGGCGAGCGTGTCGGCGCCGGCAAACAGACGGTCGGTCAACAGCCAGCCGGTATCAGCACCACGATAGAGTCCCTGACGGATAATCTCACCTGCACGGGGAGGGCCCATGGTGAGGATTCCTACTGTTGAGCCTGGGTTCTGCTCCTTCAGGCGAAGGGCTTGCTCCAGGGCGTTCAAATCTTCTGGATTGAAGATGGCGGGCAGGGCAGCACGGTTCACCGTTCCTTCGGCTGTCATGGCGTCCTTTCCCACGTTTCTTGTGTCGGGTACCTGCTTAGCAAGTACTACAATTTTTAATGCCATAATTAATATAAATAATGTGTAAGAGTTTGCTTTTACTCTGAAAACGCCTGCAAAGGTACGGCTTTTCTGTCGATTACCCAAGCAAAAAGTGTAAAAAATGCACAAATGGGACTGAAACGTGCACACATCGCCCCGTTTGTGCATGGAAAAAGCCTCTTCGGGCGCCTTCGGGCAAAGGACAGCTTTATCACCCTCAAAGGACAGCTTTATCACCCTCAAAGGACAACTTTATCACCCTCAAAGGACAGCTTTGCTGCTTTCGGCCCCTAATTCCTTGCCGCTGACAGGGGTAATCATGTTTTTTTCCTCCTTTGTTTTGCTAATTGCAAGAAATTAGCTAACTTTGCAGACAAATTATAAACCCAAGCAAAGACATACTGCAATGAAACGACTACTGACACTGGCTGTGATGGCAAGCATGGCGCTCGCTGCCACGGCGCAGGAATTCGACAATCTGCCAGACCCCATTGAAGACGTGAACAAGGTGATAGACAACACGCCCGACTCAATAGCTCAGGCGCTGATGTCGCGCCCCACGCCGGGCAGCACCCGCAGGGGTAACAATCCCGTGTTGTTCCTCATAGGCAACTCCACTATGCGCAACGGCACCAAGGGCAACGGCTCTAACGGACAGTGGGGTTGGGGCTACTATGCCAGCCAGTTCTTCGACGCCACCAAGATAACGGTGGAAAACCAGGCTCTGGGCGGCATGAGCACACGCACGTTCTATACCCAGCTGTGGGAGCCCGTAAGAAAGGCACTGAAACCCGGCGACTGGGTCATCGTGTCAATAGGCCACAACGACAATGGCCCCTTCTTCGAGGGTCGTGCACGTGCCGTCATTCCTGGTGTGAAAGACACCATCGTGGTGGGACGCAATCAAGTGACCGGTGTTGCCAACGACACCGTCTATAGCTATGGCGGCTACCTGCGCAAGTATATCAACGACATCCGTGCCAAGGGGGCCAACCCCATATTGATGTCGCTGACCCCGCGCGATGCCTACGACGAGAAGACAGGCCTGATAGTGCGCAAACCGCAGACAGAATGGGCTGCCTACGTGGCCGCCGTGGAGGGTGTGCCCTTCATCGACCTGAACGAGCTCTCAGGGCGTAAGCTCGACTCGTTCTCCCCCTGGAAAGAGAAGTACCACTTCATGGGCGACCATATCCATACATCGAAATTCGGAGCCGAGATGAATGCCCGCAGCGCTGCCGAAGGCATCTACTACAGCGCCAGTCCGCAGCTGAAACCCCTGCAGGCCATGATGCAGAATGTGGTGGGCGACAACTTCTGCGACCGTCGACAGAAGGGCAAGCCCGTGGTATTCTTTACCGGCGACTCAACCGTGAAGAATTCCGACAAGGACGACGACGGTATGTGGGGCTGGGCATCGCAAGCCTTCACCGTGTTCGACACCACGAAGGTGACGCTGGTCAACGCTGCACGTGCCGGCCGCAGCACGCGCTCGTTCATTCGTGAGGGCCTCTGGGACAAGGTCTACAACTCCTTGCAGCCTGGCGACTACGTCACCATACAGTTCGGTCACAACGACATCTGTCCCATCACAGATGCCAAGGCACGCGGTGTCATACCTGGCACGGCCGACACACTGCACGTCTATCACCTCGACAACGACTCTTACGAAGTGGTCTATTCCTTCGGATGGTACCTGCGCAAGATGATTGACGACTGTCGCGAAAAAGGGGCAACTCCCATCCTTGTCAGCCTGACACCACGCAACGAGTGGCCCGGCGGCAAGATAGAACGCCGCGACGGCTCCTATGGCAAGTGGTATCGCGAGGTGGTAGAGCAGACGGGCGTCGAGTTCATTGACATGCATAACATCAGCGCCGACTTCCTCGACAAGAAGTTCGCCATGAAGCGTGTCTCCGATGATAAGGAGAAGGCAAAGGAACAGGTGGCTGCCATCAAGGAGAAGGCTGGCATTTACTTCAAGAAAGACCATACCCACGCCTCAAAGATAGGTGCGCAGATGAACGCCAAGAGCTTTGCTCAGGGCCTGCGGCAGAGCGGAAGTGAGCTGGCGAAATACCTGAAGAAGAAATAGCAACGACACCCCCTGTAAGGGAAGGCAGACTCCATGATTGACCGGGCGACAGTTGATAAAATACTTGACGCGGCGCGTATCGTCGACGTCGTGGGCGAGTTCGTGACGCTCCGCAAGAGCGGCGTGAACTACAAAGGCCTGTGCCCGTTCCACGACGACCGCAACCCCTCGTTCATGGTGTCGCCGGCCAAGAATATCTGCCACTGTTTTGTGTGCGGCAAGGGCGGCACACCTGCCGGATTCCTGATGGAGCACGAGCAGATAACCTATCCCGAGGCACTGCGATGGCTGGCCAGGAAGTATAACATCGAAGTCGTAGAGAAAGAACTGACCGATGAGGAACGGACTCAGCAGAGCGAGCGCGAGTCGATGTTCATCGTGAACGAGTGGGCCAAGGACTGGTTCCACCAAATCCTGAAGACCGACCCCGACGGCGTGGCTATCGGCCGGCAATATTTCCGCAGCCGCGGCATCCGCGATGACATCATCGAGAAGTTCCAACTGGGCTATGCGCCGCAGCGCCGCGACGCCCTCTCTCAAGCGGCTCAGAAGGCTGGCTACAAGGCGGAGTTCCTGCTTAAGACAGGACTGTGCTATGAGAAGTCCCCGATTCCATCCAATGAGGGGGAAGCCCCAGATGGCCAATCGACGGGAACCCAGTCGGGGAAGGCTGCCGGCACTTATGTCGACCGCTATCGTGGGCGTGCCATCTTCCCCTGGCTGAATGTCAGCGGCAAGGTGGTGGCGTTTGGCGGACGCGTGCTCGACAGCCGCACCAAGGGCGTGGCGCAGAAGTACGTGAACAGCCCCGACAGCGAGATATACCACAAGGAGCGTGAACTTTACGGCATCTATCAGGCAAAGAAAGCCATCGTGAAGGAAGACCGCGTGTTCATGGTCGAGGGATATACCGACGTCATCGCCATGCACCAGGCGGGCATCGAGAACGTTGTGGCCAACAGCGGTACGGCTCTCTCCATACACCAGATTCACATGCTGCACCGCTTCACCTCGAACATCACCCTGCTCTACGACGGCGACGAGGCGGGCATCCATGCTGCCATGCGCGGCACCGACATGCTGCTGGCCGACGGCATGAACATCAAGGTGCTGCTGCTGCCCGACGGTGACGACCCCGACTCGTTCGCACGCAAACACAGCACCGAGGAACTGAAACGATACATCGACGAGAACCAAACCGACTTCATCACCTTCAAGAGCCGCCTCACCGTGGAGAACGTTTCCGACCCCGTGAAACGCTCCGAGGCCATTGGCGGCATTGTGAAGAGCATCAGTGTCATACCCGACCAGATACTGCGCTCCACCTACCTCACCGACTTCGCACTTCGCATAGGCATGAAGGAACAAACCCTCATTGCCGAGATGAACAAGTATATCCGTGCCAGCATAGAGGAGAAGAAGAAGGAGCGCGAACGTGAAGAACGACGGCAAGAGGACGCTGCCACCCCGCAGGCCACCCCGTCGGTCGCTTCACCACAGCCGGCAGCATCGGCTGCTCCTGCTGTACCCGCCACTCCTACCGCACCCATGTCGGCCGAATTGGAGCCTCTCGCACTCCATTCACCCAAGGAACAGGCCTCGCAAGTGGAACTGCTGTTGGTACGTGAGATTGTGCGCCACGGCGAGGAGATTATCTTCGACGATGTTGAGACCGACGACGGGGGAAAGGTGTCGCTTTCCGTGGCTCAGTACATCGACTTCGACCTATCGCAGGACGGCTTGCAGTTCACCCTGCCCCTGCACCGCCAGATACTGGCCGAGGCAGTGGCCCACCAGGGGCAGCCTGGCTTCAAGGCCGAGACCTATTTCTGCGCTCACCCCGACATGGAGGTGAGCCATCTGGCCACGCGCCTGGCCATAGACCGCCACCAACTGGGCGGCAGGTTCGTGATAGAACCGCGCGAGGACAGCCTGCGGCAGCGGGTTCTTCACTTGGTGATGGACTATCGTCTGGACATCATCGAGACGCGCCTGAAGGCCATACAAGTACAACTGCGTCAAGTAGGCAACGACTTGGAACAAAATATGAAATTACTTAAAGAACATAAGGAAACCAAGGAGCTTCGCGATGCCCTGGCAAAACGTCTGGGCAGCGATCTCATTGTTTAAAACGGAACTATGTATTACATTAAGAAACGGATTGAAGTGTCGGCCAGCCATCGGCTGGTGCTCGACTACAACAGCAAGTGCACACAGCTGCACGGTCACAACTGGATCATCACCGTCTATTGCCGCAGCCGCGAGCTGAACCAGAATGGCATGGTGGTAGACTTCACCGAGGTGAAACGTAAGATAAAGGACGCCCTGGATCACCAGAACCTGAACGATGTGCTGCCCTTCAACCCCACGGCCGAGAATATTGCCCGTTGGTGTGTGGAGCAGATTGACACCTGCTATAAGGCCTCCGTGCAGGAGAGCGAAGGCAACGTGGCTATCTATGAGGAAGATGAATGAGCCATATCGCGTGAACAATATCTTCTACTCGTTGCAGGGCGAGGGGAGGAACACTGGCCGTGCGGCAGCGTTCGTGCGCTTCGCCGGTTGTAATCTGCGTTGTCCCTTCTGCGACTCTGAGTTCGATAGCTTTTCCACGATGACGGCCGACGCCATCCTCTCCTCAATAGCGTCCGTGGTCGGCGGTCTCTCTCCAATAGTGCCCGTGGTCGGCGGTTTGCCCGTCGACATACCTACAGCCTCGCCCTCCAGAGCGAAACTCCTTGTAGTCCTTACCGGTGGCGAGCCGACGCTTCAGGTCGATGAGCCATTCGTAGACCTGCTCCACAACCACGGTTATGAAGTGGCGATGGAAAGCAATGGCACCCGTCCGGCACCCAGCAACCTCGACTGGCTCACCGTTTCGCCGAAGCATTGGTGGAAGCAGGAGGATGGAGCTCTGGGGCTTGAGGAAGGAAGGAGAATCCCTGATGAGATAAAAATCGTGTTCGAGGAAGACACCCCGGCACGACTGGAAGCCCTGCATCTTCCCACCACCATCCCCCATCTCTATCTCCAGCCCTGCGATACCGGCGATGCTGACCGCAACAAAGCCATTGTCAGTACCTGTGTGGACTACATCAAGGCGCATCCCCAGTGGCGGCTTTCCCTGCAGACCCATAAGCTCATCGGGATAGAGTGATAACACTCTGAAAACGGCGAAGCGCAAGCCTGCTAATCGATAATCTGCAAACTCTGAATAAAGAAAAGTGAGTCTACTTGGCATACTCTACTGGTTGTCGCGTCTCGTAGCGATTGCTGCCATCATCCATGTGGTGTTGGACAACCGGCAGCCTGCCAAGACCATCGCTTGGGCGCTGGTTATCTACTTCCTGCCTCTCTTCGGTGTGGTGGCTTACATCTTCTTCGGTGTAAACCGCCGGCGCGAACGCTATATCAGCAGCCGCTCGATGGATATGCTGACCAAGCGCTCCATGCTGAACTTCGTGGAGCAGGAAGACCTGCACGTGCCCGAAGACTATAAGCCCATCGTCGACCTCTTCGTGAACGAGAGCTTCTCGCTGCCTTTCGCTGACAATAGGGTGCAGACCATCACCAGTGGCTACGACTTCTTCCCGTCTCTGCTTCACGACATCAGCCAGGCCCGTGCACACATACATATCTGCATGTACATCTTCGAGGATGATGCCTTGGGCCGGTTGGTGGCCGATGCACTCATCGACAAAGCCCGCCAGGGCGTTGAGGTGCGCGTGGTCTACGACCATGTGGGCAGCTGGGTGGTGAAGAACCGTTTCTTCGAGCGGATGCGCGAGGGTGGGGTCGAGGTGGAACCGTTCATGCCCGTTCGCTTTCCCCGCTTGACGAGCAAAGCCAACTACCGTAATCACCGCAAGGTGGTGGTCATCGACGGACGCGTGGGCTACATCGGTGGCATGAACATTGCCGTGCGCTACGTGAGCGACTCGTGGCGCGACACGATGCTGCGCATCGAGGGTAGGGGAGTCTGTTCGTTGCAGCGGGTGTTCCTTGTCGACTGGTATTTCGTCGACCGTACCTTGCTGAGTGACCGAAAGTACTATCCTGTCCCCCCAAGCCAGCCAGATTCTCAGAAGAAGGAAGGTCGGCAGGAGGACACCCTGCTCCAGGCCGTCACCAGCGGCCCCGTGGCCAGCTATCCTGAGATTATGCAAGGTTACGTTCGCGTCATCCTGGCCGCCCGTCGTTACATCTACATCGAGACCCCCTATTTCCTGCCCACAGCCGCTGTGCTGTCAGCTCTTAAGGTGGCAGCCCTGTCGGGTGTCGACGTACGTATCATGGTGCCCCACAGCAGCGATGCCTGGTTTGTGGAGTGGGCCAGCCGCAGCTTCCTTCGCGAGGCGGTGGAGGCTGGCGTGCAGGTAAGGCTCTACACGGCAGGATTCCTGCACTCGAAGTTCATGGTCAGCGATGATGCCGTAAGCACCTGCGGCTCTACCAATGTCGACTTTCGCTCGTTCGAGAACAACTTTGAGGCCAACCTCTTTGGCTATGGCTCCGCTCTGGCTTTGAAGCTGAAGCAGGCCTACCTCGCCGACGAACAACAAAGCATCGACTTCGCTACCAGCAAGCCGCTGATGCACCCATCATTCTTCAAGCGCCTGGCCGAATCGTTCACTCGCTTGTTGTCGCCACTGATGTAAGCAGCATGAGTCCGGCCTAAGTATTTCGCAACGAGCCTTCTTTCTTCAATGATTACAATGATATGCCATCCGCTGTACATCGCAATGGCTTGATTGGAACGAAAGAATGTAAATAAAATTCTAATTCGCAAAAAATGCCCTACAGCCGCATTTTTGGAAAAGCACCGCTTTGAGGGTGTAAAAGGACAGCTTTGAGGGTCGAAAAGCACCGCTTTTCGACCCTCAAAGCTGTCCTTTACTTTTTGTAAGAATATTCGTGTAAAGAAAATTCGCAATCCGCTTCAAGCCTTCATGGTTTATCATCCAGCCAAGCTCCTTCATCGCCATGATAGTATTCTTTAGGTTGAACTCACGTTAAAACGGTGCTTTACCGTCCTTAAAACGGTGTTTTTCGGTTTTAACAATTGTCGGTAGCTTTCGCAACCAGACTATTTTAGCTAGTAAGATGGAGTAAGTCTTAGGAAGAATTCAATCCCCAGGATGAGTCCGAGGGAAATCCTTCGTATGCAAAAAGTACGCGATTTTATCGGAAGATGCTAAAGTTCACACTGCCGTAACTTCGGTGTTCCACGAAGTGTGGGTGCTGCGCGAAATCGTTGTCTTTGCCGTGCTCAAAGACGAAGATGGCGTTGGGCTTCAGCAGCTGCTTTTCAAAGATGAGGTCGGGAATGGTGGGCAACTCCTTCAGGGCGTATGGCGGATCGGCAAAGATGAAGTCGAACTGTGTGTGGCATGACTTTATGAAACGGAACGCATCGGCCCGTAAAGGTGTGGCGTTGCCATCAATTATCTTCAGGCAGTCGCAGATGAAGCGGTGGTGGTCGCGGTCTGATTCTATGCTAATCACTTGGCTGCATCCGCGCGACAGCAGTTCGAGAGTGATGCTGCCCGTGCCAGAGAAGAGGTCGAGGGCAGTGGCTCCCTCGAAGTCGAGGTAGCCGGTAAGCACGTTGAAGATGTTCTCCTTGGCAAAGTCGGTGGTGGGCCGTGCCTTGAACGAGCGTGGGATGTCGAAGTGTCGTCCCTTGTATTTCCCCGTGATAATTCTCATCTTGTTTTTTGCGATGTGAGCGGGGCGGAATGATGCTTACCGCCCTTTTACGAAAAGTGTCATCAGGTCGTAAGGCATCGCCTTGATTTCAGTAGCCGGAGCCTGCTGGAAGTCGGCCGAGGGATTCACCACGAACACCTTCTGTAGGTAGATGTGCAGTTGCTCCACAAGCCATTTCTGCTGCGGTATGTCGCCCATGATGTGTAGCTCGTCGAACTTGGCATTCAGGTTTAGCTGCTTCCACACATAGAGGAGGAAGTAGAGCCCGTCCTGTGGGCGGCTGGCGTCGAAGGAGTTGCAGAACCTGAAGCGGTTTTGCTGGAAGCTGAACACTTCGAGGCGCCGCTCGTGGAAATAGCCATAGAGTTTCAGTCGCGAGCCAGTGAAGCTACGCTGGTGCATGTGCCGCCACACTGGGGTGACGGCCGAAATCAGCCGCACGCTTTGGAAGTGGTCGTCGAGCACCAGCTGAAGGTCGCGGTTCATGTCGAACACGGCCACGCAGTTCAGGTCGGGCAGCACGTTGTAGCACACCATCCTGCCCCTGTCCTCTTCCTCACTGGCGGGAGGGAAGGCATGTGTGTGCAGCGTCTCAATGTCGGCCTCGGCAAAGAGCTCTACGGGTACCATCAGCACGTTGCTGTCGATGAGCAGGCGCACTCGGGGAGGTGCATTCAGCAGCGCGTCGCACGTCTTGAATGCCTCGCGCAGATTGGCTGCCATCGACACGCCGCTCCTCACCACATAGGGCTCGAACTCGATGTCCTGCCCGTCTTCATTCACCAACGCGAAGGACAGGGTTCCCCATCCCACTCGGATGGTCAGCTGCCGCTGCTTCAAGGGGTTTGTATTCCCCGCTATCGTTTCCGTCATCGGTCTTTAGAGTTTGTTCTTTCTGGGCTTTTTCTTCGGTCCTCACGCTCTGCCAGCAGATTACCGCCAGCACTATCACCAGCGCCACCAGCAGACCGCTTATCCACATGTCCTTATGTTGCATATCGCCTGCAAAGTTACTCATTTTTTTCCTAATTACAATGCTTGGGGAAGAAAAAAAACCACATTTCTGTGTTAGTTTCACAAATATTTTGTAACTTTGCCACAAAATTGAAACGTTATGGCACTGAACCTGAACAAGAATCTGAAGCTCTACTACACGATTAAAGAGGTGGCCGACATGTTTGGCTTGAACGAGAGCACTCTGCGCTATTGGGAGACCGAGTTCCCCTACCTGAAGCCGAAGACAGCAGGTCCCAGTAAGGTGCGGCAGTATTCCGACAAGGACATTGAGCAGATACGCCTCATTCACAACTTGGTGAAAGAGCGTGGCTTCAAACTTGCTGCTGCTCGCAAGATCATCAACTCCAACCGCGACGGTGCCGACCGCACGGCCGATGTGATGACGCGGCTCATCAGCGTGCGCGATGACCTGCAGACGCTGAAGAAAGAGCTCGATGGTCTGCAATAAGCCTAATGTCCACTTTCCTACTTTTCCCCTTTTGTTTGGAGTCTCAGGACATCGTGTGTAACCTTGTGTTTACGCATGAATGAAGTTACGTTTCTTGAGGCTTCAAATTGCGTTTCGTCTTGAATGAAGTTACGTTTCTCGCGGCTTCA
>JAILPA010000118.1 GCA_024690505.1 Prevotella sp. | reverse complement strand
CTCCAAACTACCCCAAAGAATGATTTAATTACTGACCCCACCCCTGCCCCTCCCCTACGATGGGAGGGGAGTGCCATGCGGGGGGGGGCGCCATGCGGCTTGCTATCAAGCAAACAGGGCGGTAGCCGCTCCCCTCCCATCGTAGGGGAGGGGCAGGGGGGGGGTCGGTAACTTATTCACAATCATAATAGTAGCAGCTTTAGAAACTTGAATCAATTATATTACTGTCCGCTAAAACGTTTTCCTTTTTACATTTCATCCTTTATCAGAGGACTCTCGCCTTTGTATAGCATTCTTGTGATTATAGCTTGAGGACAGGAGCACTTATCGGAACTATTTGGGCTTGATACGTCAAGACCTTTACCCACGAAAATCATGCCGCTACCCTGCGCTCAGGGACTCAGCCGCAGCTGGCATCGTTTACGACGCATTAGCTGGTACTTGGGTGCAAATATACGCATAATGTTTTTGATTCTTTCTTCTTTGAAAATCTGCAAAAGACGATGGGGCTTTAACCGTTTTTCAGGATAAAGAACTCGGGGAAAGGGATAGAAAAACCGCATAGAAGAAAAGAAACGTCTTCTCTTTTTGACTTTTTAACGTTTGGTGGTGCAAGTTTTGCTGCCTTTGGGATTTAATCTTATAGAAATATATTAATTTTGTAAGCGCTATGAAGAATAAAATGATGTGGGCAGCCATCGCCCTGACCATGATGGCAACGACAGTTGTGACTGGATGCAGTAGTGACAGTCAGGAGTCAGCACCGACACCCCCCGTTGTGCTACCCTCGGAGCTGACCCGTGCCGAACAGACGATGGTGAATCAGAGCAACGAGTTTGCCTTCAACTTGTTCCGTGAGGCTCAGGATGAAGTGAAGAGTCAGGTTCTATCGCCCATCAGCATCGTCTTTGCCCTCGGTATGCTCAACAATGGAGCCGACGGTGAGACGCTGGCACAGATAAATAATGTGCTGGGCTTCGCCGATACAGGCGCTGACGGCATCAACAACTTCTGCTACAAGATGCTGAACATGGCCCCCAATCTTGACCCTCTGACAAAGGTGATGATTGCCAACACGGTTTTCCTGAACAAGCGCTACGAGCTGCAGACAGAGTTCGTGCGGAAGTCAAATACGTTCTACAATGCTAACCCTGAGACCCGTGACTTCTATGACGGCAAGACGCTGGACGTCATCAACCAGTGGGCTAGCGACCACACAGAGAAAATGATTGAAAAGGTGCTCGACGAAACCTCGTTCGCCCCCGATGCCGTTAGCTATCTGCTCAATGCCATCTACTTCAAGGGCAGCTGGGCCAAGAAGTTCGACAAGGCCAAGACTGTGGAAGAGCCTTTTGCCCATGCAGGCTTTACCGAGGAGCTGACCTACGTCGACATGATGCGCCAGACCTCAGACTTTGAATATGCCGAGACCGATGACTGCCAAGCCCTACGGCTGCCCTATGGAAACGGCTCCTTCCAGATGACGGTGATATTGCCTAAGGAACAAAGCAACGCCTTGCCCAAAGTGCCTACGGCTGAGGAGTGGCTGCTGCTGAACAACAAGATGGATCCCCAACTTGTAGACGTATCGCTACCCCGCTTTGAGACTGATACCGACATCGACCTGAAACCCATTATGACGAAACTTGGCATGGTTGATGCATTTGATGAAAAGAAGGCCGACTTTAGCTACTTCTGCAATAGGCCGGTCTATATCGACCTGATGAAGCAGGTGGCTAAGATTAAAGTCGATGAAGAAGGCACCGAGGCGGCTGCCGTCACTGTCATCGGAGTGGCATTGACTTCTATAGGGACAGAGCCAATGCCCGTTGTTTTCCATGCCAATCACCCATTCCTTTACGTCATCAGCGAAAAGCAGACAGGAGCAGTCTTTTTCATCGGACAATATACTGGTTACTAATCCTTCGTGTTTGCACCAGAATCTCAAGAGCAACGTTTAGTCAAGCGATTGCAAGACGGCGACAAGGTTGCTGCAAGAGAGTTTTATGCCCTCTATGCCGACATCCTTGCCGGCGTCTGCTCGCGATACATCGCCGATGAGGAAGACCTGAAGGACGTGTTCCAGAATGCGCTCGTCCACATCTTCTCCCACATGGCCGACTTCCGTTATCGCGGGGAAGGCTCTTTGCAGGCCTGGGCCACAAAGGTCGTGGTCAACGAGTCGCTGAAGTTCCTACGTGAGAAAAAACGCCACGAATTGCTATACGTTGATGCAGAAGTGTCCGATGGCGTCCACTGTGCTGCGACATTGTCGCAGCCAGAAGATGCTCCGCCCATCAGCGATATCCCTCCCGATGCAATCCGTCAGATGCTGAGTCGCTTGCCTACAGGCTACCGCACGGTGCTGAACCTCTATGTGTTCGAGGGCAAGAGCCACCAGGAAATAGCCCGTCTGCTCGGCATCAGGAAAGACAGCTCAGCCTCTCAGCTACACAGGGCGAAAAGCCTGCTGGCCAAGCTGATTAGAAAGTACAACGAAGATAATCCCCCACGGCGATGAACGAACAATGGACAGAACAGATGCGACAGAAAATGGCAGACTACCGGCGGCCTGCCCCAGAGGTGTCGTGGGAGAAGATTGACCGAGTGCTGACTGCGCGTAAGCCCCGTTTGCTTTGGTTGCGACGTGTGGCTGCCGCTGCCGTTGTGCTGTTGATTGCCGGGGTGGGGTGGTGGCGGTTGGAAAGCCCACCACAGCCCTCCCTGCAGGCGCCCCACTCCAGTTCTCCCTACAGGCAGCATACCACCGCCCTCACTATAGGGAGGGAACCTCTTCAAGGGGAGCAGGAGGGGGGCTCAACTCCACAAAAGGATGAAACGACCATGCCCCGGGCTGTTGCCCATTCGCTTAAATCTGCTGTTTCAACTGATGAACCGGAGTTTACTGCTTCATCAGGAACTCCCATCACGGCCAATTCCCAAACGACTACGGAAAAGGGACAGCGACAGACCGGTGATGGAAAAAAGGAACCTGCAAAACACACTCACCATTTCGACCATCCCGCCAGACTCCATCGGCGGAGACCATTGGACAATCGTCTGACGGCCAAGGTCTATTTGTCGAACTCCTTGAACGATAGCCGACAGTCAGCCTCGTTTATCCAGAAAGAAATAATGATTGCCGATGGCGAAAATCTCTTCATCAATGTCCCTGAACAAATCGAAGACACCATCGCCACCATCGCCACCATCCATACGTCGCATATCGACCAGCATGTCCACCATCGTCAGCCGGTGCGCTTCGGTCTCTCATTGCGCTATCGACTTGACGAGCGCTGGAGCCTGGAAGGCGGACTGACGTACACTCGTCTGTCATCGGACATTACCACAAACGTGGACGGCGAGACCACCATAACGGAGCAGCGGCTCAATTACATCGGGCTGCCAATGAACGTCAGCTACGACTTGTGGAGCAGCCAACATTTCGGCCTTTACATTTCCATGGGCACCGCGATAGAAAAGAGACTGGATGCCAGCCCCTGGCAGTTCTCGCTGAACGGGGCTGCTGGAGCCGAATACAAGCTGACGGATGTCTTGGGCCTGTATGCTGAGCCGGGTATAGGCTATTACATTCCTGACGGAAGCACTACGGCCACCATCTATCAGGACCGCCCACTGAACTTCAACCTCAGCCTCGGCCTTCGCTTTCACTTGAGATAATCCACGTTTCATCATGTCCTCCTGCATTTCAGCATCGGGAAGAAGCCGCACATCATCTGTTTGTGCAAACATAGCATCAGGAGCTTTGCCACTCACGACACCGACATCAAACGGCATTATGATAGAACTGCGATGCGGTTGATGTCACCCCGTTTTTAGAGTCTGTTAAGCTCTTCCTGTAGGTTATCCAGGAAGCGGCAGGCCTGGAGACCGTCCATCTGGGCGTGGTGAAACTGGAGTGAGAGGGGCAGGGTGGTCTTGAATAGTCCCTTCCGATACCGTCCCCATGCCAGGAAGGGATTGTTGTAGCGACCCGAATACTGGTTGACGATGCAGTCCAACTCGGTCTGTGGCAAGGCGGATGTGCCTATGATCATGTGGCCTTCAAGCGACGTGCTCTTGCAGGTCTCGGCGGCAGAGCAGGTCAGATCTTGGTAATCGGCTGCAAATTGCCTGATGTCATCGGAGTAGGGGACGTCGCACAGGCTGAGGCCACCCTTGCTGTTCTGCACCACGATGTTGATGGCCAGCTTGTCATAACGGTACAGGCGGCCTTTCTCGGGAAGGAGGAAGAACTCATCGATGCTGCTGGCCGCCTTGCCTATGCACCAGCACATCATCACGTTGAACTTGACGCTGGTCTTTCTGCTCACTTTCCGTATGTGACTGACGTCGATGGTCTTCACCAGTGTGACCATCGGCATGGGCGAGGACATCCATAGCCCAAAGGCCTCAGCGCGGCTCGTCTCCTGAGGATTGATTTCCGTCTTCATGGTTTGGACGTTTGGGGGATTCGTCGTTTGGTCGTTTGGGAAAGTTACTTCACCAAACCACTGAAAGCTATTTCACGGTGAAGTCGAACGATTGTAGGTCGCTGTCGCACGATGATGTGCCGTAGAGTATTTGGTAGCGGCCAGGCATCACTGAGAGTTCGTCAATGTTCTCGTCGTAATATTCAAATGCATCGCCTTTGAGTATAATGACAGCCCGTTTCGTCTCGCCGGGCTTCAGTGTCAGCTTGTCGAAACCTTTCAACGCCTTGATAGGAGCCCCCGGGTCGTCAAGGCGTTTCACGTAGACCTGCACGGTCTCAGTGCCTTCGCGCTGGCCAGTGTTCGTCACGGGAACGGTGATGCTGGCCTTCCCGTCTTTCTTGATCGATTTGGTCGACATCTTCCCCTTGCCCACCTTGAAGGTTGTGTAGCTCAGGCCATAGCCGAACGCGTATTGGGGCACGCCAGTGAAGTAGCGGTAGGTGCGGTTCTTCATGGAGTAGTCGAGGAAATCGGGCAGGTCGTTGTTGGAGCGGTAGAAGGTGACGGGCAGCTTTCCGCCGGGGCAGAAGTCGCCGAAGAGCACGTCGGCCAGCGCTTTGGCACCACCCTGACCGGGATACCAGGCCTGTAGCAGGGCGTCGTACTGGCCTTCGACCGAACCGAAAGCGATGGCCGAGCCCGAACAGTTGACGAAGACTACGGGCTTGCCTGTGCCGTGCATGGCTGTGACGAGCATCTGCTGGACCTTCGGCAGCTCTATGCTCTGCTTGTCGCCACCCTCACCTTCCATACGGGCTGAGATGCCTCCGATGATGATGATGGCGTCGGCCTGCTTCACCTCGTTGGCCAGGTCGGTGAAGTCGGCCAGTACGCGCTCGCAGATGTCGCCGCGCAGCATGGCGAAGTTGCCGTTGCCGCGACGGTATTCTATGACTATGTCGTAATCCTTGCCTTTCTCTACATTGAACGACTTGTACTCAACACCCCTTCGGCCGAAGCCTCTGCGTCCGCCAGCCTTGGAATTCTCGATGGTGTCGCCGTTTACCGTGAGTACATAGCCGTTGTCGGTCATCAGCGTGTACTTCATCTCGCCGGTGAACGTGGCCGTGTACTTGCCGCTGACGCGCACCGAGAGGCTGTCGTTGCTGATGCCTTCGGCAAAGCCCCATGCACCAAAGGTGGAGAAGTTCAACTCGTTGTAATAGTCGGTCTTGGCGGGGGCGCCGCTCAGCTCCTTGTTGTTCCAGAACTCTACTTTAACGCCCTTGCCTTCGTTGAAGTCTTGCAGATGGTGGATGGTGGTGTACTCGTCGTTCAGCTCGCAGGCTTTACGGTATATAATCCTCGTGTCGGGCAGTGCTGTGCGGATGCCGTCGAGCAGCGAGTGCTGGTGCTCCTTTGTGGGAGTGCCGCCGTAGTTGCCGTTGAGCAGTTCCACATCATCGGCATTGGGTCCAATGACGGCCAGTGTCTTCAGACTTTTCGAGAGCGGCAGTACGTTGCCCTTGTTCTCAAGCAGCACCATCGACTCGCGGGCGGCTTGCGTGGCCAGCAGGTCGTGCTCCTCGCTGGAGATGGCCGAGGGAGACACCTTCGACCAGGGCACCATGTCGGTGGGGTCGAACATGCCCAATTCGAAGCGGCCCATCAGCGTCTTGCGAAGATGCTGGTCGAGGTCGCTCTCCTTGATGAGACCCTGCTTCAGCCCTTCCGTGAGGCTCATAAAGACCTTGCCACACTCCAGGTCGGTGCCGTTGAGCACGGCGTCGACCGAGGCCGACAGTCCGTCCTTGTGTGTCTCGTGCTGTCCGCGGTTGAAGAAATTATTGATGGCGTCGCAGTCGGTGAGCACGATGCCGTCGTAGCCCCACTTGTTGCGCAGGATGTCGATGAGCAGTCGGTCGCTGGTGCAGCATGGCTTTCCCTCGAAGCGCTGGTAGGCGCACATCACCTCGCGTACGTTGCCTTCCTTCACCAGTGCCTTGAAGGCGGGCAGGTAGGTCTCCCAGAGGTCGCGGTTTGTCGGTTCCACATTCATCGAGTGACGCAGGGGTTCCGGTCCGCTATGCACGGCATAGTGCTTGGCGCAGGCATGGGTCTTGAAGTATCCGTCCTTAGGCTCCTGCATACCGAGCACTGTCTGCACGCCGAGCACGGCATTCAGGTATGGGTCTTCACCGCATGTCTCCTGTCCGCGCCCCCATCGTGGGTCGCGGAAGATGTTCACGTTGGGACACCAGAATGTGAGCTCCGGGTTGCCGGGATAGTAGGTCACACCCATAGGCACATTGAACAGCTTTGGGTCGTTGTGGTCGGTGCGGTTCCAGTTGGCGCGTGCCTCGTCGCTCACCTGCGAGAAAACGTCGTGCACCAGCTTCTCGCTGAAGGCTGCTGCCAGTCCGATGGGCTGCGGATAGACGGTGTAGCCCCCCTGGCGCACGCCGTGACAGGCCTCGCTCCACCAGTTGTACGACGGTATGCCCAGACGGTCAATGCTGACCGATTTGTTCATCATCAATCCCACCTTCTCCTCAGGTGTCAACATGCCGAGCAGGTTCTCTACGCGCTGTTCTCTGGGCAGCTGAGTGTTCTGCCAAGGGTACTTCACTTGCGCCATCATGCCCATGGCGCTGAGGGCAACGGCCAAAGTGGCCATAATCAGCCTATGCTTCATAATCTACTAAGTTTGGTTGCAATCTTGTAATCCGTCTGCAAGGGCAGGGACACGTTGTGCGGTGTTGTCGGGTCGGCCGCTTTATCCTATATACCGCCGCAGTTGTTTGCGTGCCAGCGACAGTTGGTATTCCACGGATTTGTATTTGATGCCTGTTTCCTGAGAAATCTCCGAGACGGGCTTCCCTTCGTACAGGTTCATGCGCAGAATGCGTGCCTGCTGTGTGTCCATGCGAGCCATGCGCCGCTCCAGCAATTCTGTTATCTGGCGGGCTGAGCATACGGAGAAGATGTCTTCGCCGCTGACGGTGCCGTTGGCGTGCATCTTGACGTAGTGCTCGTGTTCGTGCTCATGCTGGCGGCGTCGCCACAGGTCAAGCACCTGTCGGCGCAGTATGGTGCTTACCAACGCGGGTAGGGTAGATGAGCATATTGCCATGGCGGGTGCTAATAGCTTCAGGAATGCAGCCTGCACCATGTCCTCGGCAGTCATACGGTCACCCCGCAAGAGTCTGGTGGTTGTTTCCACCAGCTCCTCGCGGTGTGTGGCATAGAATTCTGCCAGTAGTGTCCGTGTGATGCTTGTTTCTTCCAAAGTATTATAAGATAGACCGCAAAATTACTCTTTTTTTCTTATAACCCAAGGGATGAAACGTGGTTTTGAGACAGAAGTGATATAAAATCGCAACAAATGGAAAACCTTGTCACTTTATTTTGACGCTGATGGTATTCAGGTCGCATTCGGCGCTCGACGTGCCCACCAGCAGTTCGTGCTTGCCGGGGACTACGCGCATGGTGTTTGTTTCGGCATCCCATGTCTCGAATCGCTCTCTCGGCATGTCGATGGTAACGGTCTTGTGCTCGCCTGGCTTCAGGTCTACGCGGGCATATCCGCGCAGGCTCTTGGCGGGCCCGTCGACATCGGCCGGCCGGCGTACGTACACCTGCACCACCTCAGTGCCCTCGCGCTGTCCTGTGTTTTCTACGCTGACGGTCACCTTGCCATTCTTGAACCGTGGCTTCCCTATATTAAAAGATGTGTACGACAGTCCGTAGCCGAAGGGATAGAGAGGCTCGCCCCTGAAGTAGCGGTAGGTGCGTCCTGTCATGCGGTATTCATCGAAGGGTGGCAGCTGGCTGTCGTCTTTATAGAACGTGACGCTAAGCTTGCCCGAAGGGTTATAGTCGCCAAACAGCACGTCGGCAATGGCGCTTCCTCCCTGTTCGCCGGCATACCACACCTGCACGATGGCATCGCACGTCTCATGTGCCTCGGGTGTCAGTGCCACTGCCGAGCCGCTACAGTTCACCAGCACCACTTTCTTCCCTGCCTGGTGCAGAGCCCTCAGAATGTCGCGTTGGCACTGAGGCAACTCTATCGATGTGCGGTCGCCCCCGTCGAATCCAGGCTCCTTGACGCTGGCCTCTTCACGCTCGAGGTTTGGCGAGATGCCTCCCACGAATACCACTATGTCGGCATCCTTGGCACGGTGCATCAGTTCATCGATGGTGGTGGGGTGCTGCCGCTGTATGTCGAAGCCCAGCACGGCCTCGGCTTCCATCTGCATATACTCCACTCGCAGGTCATACTTCATGCCCTTCTTCACTTTCATCTTCTTTGTGCGGTAGGCCAGGCGGTCCACCTGCCAGCGGTTATGTACGGTGTCGCCATTGACGATGATGCGCATTCCGTCATCGTTGTTGTAGGTCATCGTCAGCTCATCGTCGGCGGTGGCAGTGAACGAGCCTTCGTAGCGGGCGGTGAAGTTGGTCAGGTTGACGCCGGCAGCAAAGGCGGTGTTACCAGCGTTGTCGAAGTGCAGCGGACTGGTGTAGCGAGCTTCTGCGGCTGGTGTGCCCTCCATGTCGAGATTGTTCCAGTAGGTGGCTTTCATACCAGGTTTGCCGTCGGGGCCCTGTATCAGGTTGAAGATGCTCATCTCTTCTTGCATACGTGTGATGTCGCAGCCTTTCGAGTAGGCCACACGCCCCATCTTGGCCGTGATGCCTTCAAGGACGGTGACGGTGTGGGCCGGCTGTCCGAAGTAGATGCCCCACATCACCAACGAGTCGGCAGCGTTGGGGCCCATGACCATGATGCGTGGTGAGCCTTGGGAACTGCTGGGCGAGAGCGGCAACACCCCGTTGTTCTTAAGCAGCACTATCTGTTCGCGAGCCATCTGTAGGGCTAAGTCCTTATGCTTCTGGCAGTTGATGACCGTGGGCGACACTCTTGTCCACTCTACCAGCGAGTCGGGGTCGAAGTTACCCAGTTCGAAGCGTCCCTTCAGCAGCCGTCTTAGGCTGACGTTGATTTGTTCTTCGCTGATGTCACCGCGTTTCACGGCTCCCGGCAGATTCTTGTACACCGAACCGCACTCCACGTCTGTGCCACTGAGCACGCCTTTGGCCGAGGCAGCCTTCGCATCGGCCACCACTTCGTGACGTCCCTGGCGGTAGAAGTCGCCTATGGCGCCGCAGTCGCTCACCACCACTCCCTGGAAGCCCCAGTCATCGCGCAGAATCTGTTGCAGCAGGCGGTTGCTGCCGCAGCAGGGGTCACCCTCGAAACGCTGGTAGGCGCACATCACTTGCTGTACGCCACCCTCCTGCACCAGTGTCTTGAAAGCAGGCAGATAGGTTTCCCACAGGTCGCGTGCGGGCAGGTCTTCTATGTTAAAGGTGTGGCGTGTCTTCTCTGGCCCGCTGTGCACGGCAAAGTGCTTGGCGCAGGCGTGCAGCTTGTAGTAGGGGTGCTCGGCCGACAGCTGACTCACCCCCTGCAGTCCGCGCACCACGCGCAGGCCCATGCGGGCGTTCATAAATGGATCCTCACCGTAGCTCTCCTGTCCGCGTCCCCATCGCGGGTCGCGGAAGATATTGATGGTGGGTGTCCAGAACGACAGTCCTCTGTATTTCCCTACGCTCTTTCCCTGCTGGCGCATTTGGGTGTTCTTGGCGCGGGCCTCGTCGCTGACGGCAGTGAAGACGCGCTCTATCAATTCATCGTCGAACGAGCAGGCCATGCCGATGCACGAGGGGAAGGTGGTCGACAGACCATTGCGCCCCACGCCGTGCAGAGCCTCGCTCCACCAGTCCCATTCGGGTATGCCCAGCCGTTCTATGGCAGGCGAGCCGTTCATCATCAGTTTCACTTTCTCATCGAGTGTCAGACGGCCCAGCAGGTCGTCCACGCGCTGTTTCACGGGCAGACGGTAGTCCTGCCACGGCTGTTGTGCCTGGCCGTTGGTGGTGGCAGCTGTTGCCAGTGCCAACGCTAGCAGTAGGTTTTTTGTCTTTGTCATTTTTTTAGTAGTTGTATTCAAGTCCATGTTAATATGCAGTAGTATTTAGTAGTTGCCGTCCGTATTGTAATTATTCATGTCTGCTTACGTTTTACGAAAAGTTTGCTGCAAATATACAAAAAGAAAATGAATTAGGTGTGGTTTTTATCTGGAAAAGAAGCAAGTGGTTACTTTTTCTACCTTTTCGGTTAATAATTCTGCTCCTGGGTCTCCATGGGAGATGAGCGGCTACCGCTCTCCTCTGGGGAAAGAACTGCGCTGCTATTCCCCGTGTGATGTGTGGATAAACTCTTTGTTCCTGGTGCTGATTTGGCCCACGTTCTTCACCATGCGCCACACCAGGAACGGCACTTGCAGCACTTTCCTCAGGACGGCTCCTGTGCGCAGCTTGGCTGGCATGGCCAGGTAGAGCGACAGACATAACACTGCCTGCAGGCCCCACCATTTCAGAGGAATAAAGAGTGGGATGTGGGTGAAAAGCGACACAATGGTGGTGATGATGGCCAAGATGGGTATGAACACCAGCAAGAGCGAGCGTGGGATGAGCGCCTGCTGGAGGGTCTTGTCGAGATAGTCCACGTTGCCGTGGCAGATGGCGTGGGGTACGTGGGGCAGCATTCGCACCAAGGTCTGAACCTGACCGGTCATCCAGCGCAGTCGCTGCCGCTGGAAATTGTCTCCCGAGCTCACCTTCTCGTCCATCACGTAGATGTCCTCGGCATAGTGCACGTGTACCCCTTCTTTCATCAGCATAGCCTCCAGTTCGCGGTCTTCCACTGCCGAGTCGAGCAGGTCGACATGCTCGGCAAACCACTGATAGCTGAAACACATGCCCGAGCCAATGAGGGCACTGGAAAGGCCTATGCGGTTGTGGCCCCGGCGGAACAGACTGTTGTTGATCTCCTCGCTGACACCATCGAGCACGGCAATGTCGTTATCGCTGTTTTTCGCCGTGCGGTGGCACTGAATGGCGCGGTGCCCCTGTTGGCACAAACTGCTCAGACGGCTTAGGAAATCGACAGGAACGTGGTTGTCGGCATCGAGGACGACCACTGTCTGAAGGGGCTCTAGGTTCTTTATGGCATACTGCAGCGACTTGGCCTTGCTGCTGTTGTCGAACGATGGCGTCAGCAGGGTGATGGGCATGGTGGCCAGCTGACGGTTCGTTTCCTCGAGCATGTTGTCGGAGATGACGGCCACATGGTAGAGTTCTTTGGGATAGTCCTGCCGTAGGATTGTCTCTACCGAGTCTACAATGACTCTGTCCTCGCTGTAGGCAGGAAAGAGCACCAGAAAGGAAACTGCCTCGTGAGAGCGGGGTGATGGGGTAATGGGGGGATGGGCCGTCGGCTTCTTGGCAGGTAGCAACGATGACAAGGCGAAAAAAAGGACATAGAGCACCGACACTGCCATGAAGCACCATAGCATGAGGTCGGCGATGTGAAGGACTGTGGCTGCCATGTTATAGTTTTTGTGGTAGCCGGCCCTTGAACCGATGCTGAATGGTATCCTTTCCATTCTGCAACAACTTTCCCGCTGCGCTGACCCTGTGCTCGGCCTCTTTCTTACCGGCAGCAAAGATGTTGATGAAGCCCCATATCAAGATCAAGGGCGCACTCAGGAAGTCGCGGTCCCAGTGCTCGTCGACCAGATAGTCGGGAGTGGCAAACGAGAATGCCAGCAGCATCAATGCTGCTGCCACCCACCACTTGATAACCAGGGTGAAATAGATGAAAGGCATGACGATGCCCATAATGGCAATGATGCCTACCAGAATGGTACGCGGTACGAGCATCCACTGCAGAATCTTGTCGGCATGGTCGTACTTTTTGTGGAACAAGGCCGATGGCAGATAGCGGATGTTGCTCATCAATGAATGAAGCTGGGTGAAAATCCAGCGCCCGCGCTGTTTATTGAAGTCCTTGAAGTTGCTCGTCTTCTCATCGTAGACATGAATGTTGTCAAAGAAGTCCACAAAGATGCTGTCCCGCATCAGAAGGCTTTCCAGCTCCTTGTCTTCACCCAAGGTGGGCTTCAGTTTCATCACGTTGTTCTTGAACCACTGGAAGTCGAGCACGATGCCCGAGCCGTTGAGGCCTGCCGACAGGCCCATGGCCATGTGGCCGCTGCGGAAGATGGAGGTGTTGATCTCTTCAAAGATGGCATCCAGACGGGCAGCAGTGGTGTCGCGGTTCTTCGACAGGCGGTGAACCTGCATGGCCTTTGTGCCCGACATCTCGTATGCGTTGTTCACCTGCTCCAGAAATTCGGGCAGTACCACGTTCCCTGCATCGAGCACCACCACGGCATCGTAAATCTTGAATTGCGGCAGGTTCATCACAGCATACTGCAGCGACTTCGCCTTTGAGCTGTTCTTGAAATTCGGGGTCAGCAGCGTGATGGGCAGCTGCGCCAGCTTCATGTTCGTCAGTTCGCTCTGGTGATCGGAAATCACCACCACGTCGAACATGCGCTGGGCATAGGTCTGGCCCAGCACCGAGTTGACCGTCTGGAGAATGCTGTTGTCGTTCTGGTACGACGGAATGAGCACAATAAACCTGTTGATATGTTTGGATGCTAATAGTTCAGGCTTGTGGCCGAAGAGCGATGCAATAGAAAATACGAGCAAATAGACCACTGTCAAGGCTACAAAGGCAAACAGCAGTCCGTCGAACACAAACAATATCCACCACAAATTCATAAACGCTTCTTCGTAATTGCGCTGCAAAAGTAGTAAAATTTGTCCAAACAGCAAAATAACAATCACAGAATTTTCTGTCGGTGGAGGAAATTAGGGGACGACAAGGAAGACCAGACAGGGGGCATGAGGTGCGAAGAATGGGCGGCACAGGCAAGCAACAACACACTGGGCGCTGCGCAAAAAGTAAGCTAAATCAATTATTTGCTTACTTATTGAAAAATATTCCTAACGTTTTGTTTGCAGTTTAATGTAAAATGTGTATCTTTGCACGCAAAACAAGAAAACGACAATAAGCAATAAGGATTTTTCCCCATGAGTCAAATCATCAAACCTATTGACTATGTGCGCTTGATGGATATGCGCCAAACTGAACAGGGCATCAAGCTCATCAAGGAGTTCTTTCAGCAGAATCTGGCCACAGAATTGCGCCTGCGACGCGTCACAGCACCCCTCTTCGTGCTGAAGGGGCTGGGAATCAACGACGACTTGAATGGCGTGGAGAGGGCTGTCAGCTTCCCCATCAAGGATTTGGGCGATGCACGGGCTGAGGTGGTGCACTCGCTGGCAAAGTGGAAGCGGCTGACACTGGCCGAATATCAGATAGAGCCGGGCTATGGCGTCTACACCGACATGAACGCCATTCGTGCTGACGAGGAGCTCGACAACCTGCACTCGCTCTATGTGGATCAGTGGGACTGGGAGGCCGTCATACGCCGCGAAGACCGTACTGTAGCATTCCTGAAAGATATTGTGAACCGCATCTATGCCGCCATACGGCGCACGGAGTACCTCGTATGTGAGACCTATCCGCAGATTCGGCCGTTCCTGCCAGAGAAGATACACTTCATACATGCCGAGGAGTTGCTGCGCATGTATCCCGACAAGACACCGAAAGAGCGCGAGGACGCTATCTGCGAAGCCTATGGCGCTGTATTTATAATAGGTATAGGAGGAAAGCTGGCCAACGGCGAGAAGCACGATGGGCGGGCTCCGGACTACGACGACTGGAGTACGGTGGCCGAGGACGGCCGTAAGGGCCTCAATGGCGACATACTGATATGGTATCCTGTTCTGGGACGCTCGTTTGAACTGTCGTCAATGGGCATCCGTGTGGACAAGGAGAGCCTGCTGAACCAGCTGAAGATAGAAGGACAGGAAGCCCGCGAACATCTTTATTTCCACCAGCAGCTGCTGAACGACCGACTGCCGCTGTCCATTGGCGGTGGCATAGGGCAGAGCCGGCTCTGCATGGTGCTGCTGCACAAGGCTCATATCGGTGAGATACAGGCTAGCATCTGGCCCGATGATATGCGGCGTCAGTGCCGGGAGATGGGAATGCCGCTGATTTAGCATGATATAGGCAGTGAACCCCAAAAGTTCGGTAAGGAGCTTTTGGGGTTCACTGCTTTTTGGAGTGTCGCCTCGGATGGTATGAATGATTGTTGCCCGCCATACCTCACAACAGCTTGATTGGGGCGAAGAAATGTAAGGAAAATTCTAATTCCCCAAAATAGCCGTACAATGGATATTTTGGAAAAGCACCGCTTTGAGGGTGGAAAAGGACAGCTTCTTGACCCGAAAAGCGGTACTTTTCTGCCATCAAAGCTGTCCTTCCCTTTTGACGAGAAAAACGATGTAAAGAAAATTTATGCCTTTTCAGCTGATTTTTCGTAACGACGAAAGCAGACATGAATAATAACAATACAGCCCCCAGCCCTCCCCTTGAAGGGAGGGCTGGGGGCTGTATTACTATACAAAAGTAATGAATGAATGGAGAATCAGTCCTAAGGAGAGTAGCAGACCGTAGAACAGGATGTTGCGGGCCGTCTCGCCAAGGCAGCGGTTCAGGTCACGGCCCTCCCAGATGGTCTTCATCTTGAGGTAGGTGAAGAAATGGAAAACCAGATAGATGAGCGGCAGGAGGAACGCCAGCCAGTAGCCTCTGAACCCCAGCACCAAGCCTAGAAGGCAGGCTGTGATGCCTATGCCCAGATAGAGGGCAAGGGTGGGGCGGGGGCCGATGCGTACCACCAGAGTGATTTTGCCGGCATTGCGGTCGGTGTCGCGGTCGCGGAAGTTGTTTACTAAAAGCAGGGCATCGATGACCAGCCCGCAGGCCAGGGATGTCACCACGGTGTAGAGGGGAATGGTGTGCAACTGTATATAATAGGTGATACATACGGGCACCAGTCCGAAGAACACCAGCACCAGTACGTCGCCCAGTCCCATGTAGGACAGATGGGTGGTGTAGAGGAAGCAGAACAGCACGCACAGGGCTCCGACGAAAATCATTTCCAGCCCGCCAAAGAAAACCAGAGGCAGTCCCACCAGACAGGCTAGACAAGTGGTGGCGGCAATGGCGTGCTTCATACTGTCGGGGCTCACCCAGCCTTGCGCACAGGCCCTCTCAGGCCCCAGGCGGGTGGCACGGTCGTCGGTGCCGCGGGCAAAGTCGATGAAGTCGTTCACAAAGTTGGCGTCAATCTGCATGATGAAGGCGAACAGAAGACACAGAATGGCGGCTGGCCAGCTGAAGACGTCGCCTTCGTAGTCGTGGGAATCGCTCCATGCCAAAGCCAGGCCAATCATTACCGGAACGGCGGCGCCACTCAGCGTCTTGGGCCGCGCTGCCAGAATCCATGCCTTCAGAGAGTCTTTCTTTACTTCCATTTGCTCTTTTTCTTGAAAACGCTTGCAAAAGTAAGAAATAATTAGTACATTTGCAAGCGAAAGGAGTTAAAACTGATGAAAAGGAACACAGCAAGCCTTGATCTGGTCGAGTTCGTAGAAACGCAGATACTTCCCCGCTATGCCCAGTTCGACAGGGCACACAATTTGGAACACGTCACACGTGTCATACGCCGTGCACTCGATTTGGCAGCACATACGGGTGCTGACATCAATATGGTATATGCCATAGCAGCGTATCACGACCTGGGAATGTCGGGGCCAAGGGCAGTGCACCATATCACGGGAGGACGAATACTGGCCACCGACGCCAGGTTGCGACGCTGGTTCTCAGAAGAGCAGATGAAGGTGATGAAGGAGGCCATAGAAGACCATCGCGCATCGGCTTCAAGAGCGCCAAGGAGTCTCTATGGCCGCATCGTGGCCGAGGCCGACCGTGACATTGTGCCCGAGGTGGTCTTCCGCCGTACGGTGCAGTATGGGCTGGCCAACTATCCAGAACTGGGCGTCGAGCAGCAGTGGCAACGGTTCCGCGAGCACATGGAAGAGAAATACTCGGCACATGGGTATATACGCCTGTGGATTCCAGGCTCGCCAAACGAAAAGAAACTGAAAGAGCTGCGCAACATCATTGAATCGCCAGCAGAACTGCGTAGCCAGTTCGACCGCATCTACCAAGAGGAGTCCACGTGAATGGGGCACTCCAAGGGTTGAAAATAACAATCTGCATGTCTTCCCCTCGTGCGGAGAGCGGGGGGGGGCGGTAATCAGCGATGCAGTATGCTTGCGATGGTGGCCTGCAGCTCGGGGTCGTACTGGCCAATGAGCAGGTAATATGCTACGGCAAGCACCACTAAGAGCAGGCCAATGATGACACCGCGCGTCAGGCATCCCACGGCCTGGCGCAGGATAAGTGCGGCAATCACTATGGCGATGATGGCGAAAATATAGAAGCTGGCGTTGTTCATCGTTTCTTGAATAAGAGGCGGAAGGCAGTGGGAATGGGGGTCTCAAATTCCAAACGCTCGCCAGTCATGGGATGGATGAAACAGAGTAGCCAAGCATGGAGGCACAAACGCTTGATGGGGTTGTCACCATTGCCGTATTTCGGGTCGCCACATACGGGATGGCCCATATCGGCAGAATGGACGCGAATCTGGTTCTTGCGACCAGTCTCCAAACGGAACTCCACCAGCGAGTGTTCGGTGGTGCGGTCGAGCACGTGGAAATGGGTGATGGCCAGCTTGCCGCCATTGTCGGTGGGCGATGAATAGGTGATGTAAGCCTTGTTGTCCTTCAGCCAGTTGCTGATAGTACCCTCGTCTTGTTCCATCTCACCCGACAGCACGGCCACGTAGCGACGGTCGAAGACAATACGGTGCCAGTCGTGCTCCAGAATCTGCTCGGTTTCCATGTCCTTGGCGTAGACCATCAAGCCGCTGGTGTCACGGTCTAAGCGATGAACGACGTGGGCGGTGCATTTCTGGCGCGACTGCCGGAAGTAATTGTCGAGAATGGACTTGACGTTCAGCGAGGAGTGGCCTGCTGCCATCGACAGAATGCCCTCCGCTTTTTCAATGACGATAAGCCAGCGGTCTTCGTACACGATTCTGACGTAGCGGCTCTTGAATCCTTTCTGGTTGCGCTTGTTCTTGCTCACCGAAACTTTCATGCCGGGTTGAAGCATGAAGTCGAATTGCGACACCGTCTTGCCGTCTACCTTGATGCCGCGCCCCTGAAGAGTGGCTTTGATCTTAGTGCGGCTCAGAGGTATCGTGGCAAGAAGAAACTCCAAGAGTGGTGCCGGAGCAGTTACTTCGTAATGGTCGTAATCGCCTTCTCGTAAGGCGCCTGTGTTCATTCTCATCTCAGTTCACTTGCATTTTTGATGGTTATATCGCGTTGCGGGAATGGTATCTCGATATTGTTCTGGCGTAAGGTGTCATAGACCACTTTTAAGACATCGCTGATGACGTAGGCCTTCTTCACAGCATCGGCCCAGACAAACAGCTTGAAGTCAACGCTGGAGTCGCCCATACCGCCAACGACGGATTTTACTTTCTTCTTGTGATCCATCCAGGGATGGTTCATGCTGTTCACAGCCGTCTCCACAACTTCTGTCACTTGCTTCAGGTTGGAACCGTAGGCCACCCCGAAAGACACAACGGCCAGAACATAGCCATGGTTCTTTGTCAGGTTCTTGTAGTTCTTGGCAAAGAGCTGGCTGTTTTGGAACGTGATGACTTCGCCGTAGAGCGACTCAATCATGGTTGAAGTGTAGCTGATGGATGCCACCTTACCCATCGTACCGTCAACTTCTATCCAGTCCCCTACTTTTACTCGGCCGGCCATCAATGATGCTCCATAATAGATGTTCTCGATGATGTCTTTTGAAGCGAAACCGATACCGGTGGACAGACCGCCAGAAATGGCAAGAAGCCAGGCAACGCTGATGTGGAGATAGGACAAGGAAAGCAACAGCCAGATTCCCCATACCAATACCTGAATGACATTCTTGCCCATCACCTCACGGCTGGCGGCGGTAGTCGGATCCTGAGTGTGGTAATGAAGACGGAGCAGGGCCAGAATAGTCTTTGATATGTAAGAGAACACAAACCACAGGTTGATGACTATTGACAGCTTGACAATGCTTATCTTCAAGTTCTCCATGTCAATGAAGTTCTTGTTGAATATCTGCCAGCACATGTCGCCCATGTTAAACACATTGGCTGCCCAGTAGATGCTCAGCATGACGGAGCATACACCGATAACGGGAAGAACAACCTTGTGTATCAGAAGGAAGAACCACGACTGGGTTATTATCTTGTCATCGAGACTATGGCGTTTTCCATAAAGCTTCAGGTAACTGCTGATGCACGTGATGGTCAAGATACACGTCAACTGCATAATCCACCATATCAGTATCTGAACTGCCAGCAGGGTGAAGCCCATCCACGAGCTTACCAGGGATAAGAGGAAGATGAAAAGTGAAATGTAGGCGTAGAAGACATCGGAGCGGGGAATGTTCTCGCGGTGATGCCTGATAACCATCCATTGCCACAAAGTGCACAGCAGAAGAATGACGGGGAACACCATGTTCACCAGCTCGTTCGGAATCAGAATGATGCGGAACGTGATAACAATGAATCCCACCAGAATGAGCGGAGCGTAGACACTGAAGGCACTGCGTATCTGACTGCCGCTCACACGGAGCAGCAGTGAGATGAGTATCACACTCAACAGCCATGCGTATTCTATCAGCAGACCGCTGGCCATAATGAAGAAACTCTGGTGAAGAGTGGCACGCAGAATTCCTAAGATGGCTGCAAAGGTAATGGTCGTCGTAGCCATGATGATACTGCCCCGCTTGCGAAGATACTCGCGAGTGCGGAAGCGGCGAGGCAGGAAACGGAAGACCACTAAGTTAAGAAGACTGGCAACGATGAAATAGAAGAAGATAACAGTAAACAACTTGAAAATCACACTGCTGTCCCAGTCCGACTGATACTTGCCAGGCTTGTATTTCTCTTTTACCGTCATCGTCATCTCACGCCAGCGGCTGCCAAAATGCCGAAGAATGGAAAAGTAACTCTCACCGCCATTCTTGAATATCCCCGTCTGAATCTCATTGTAACGTATAGTGGCATAGTCGTTTAGGTTCTTCAGACGCTGCTCGGTCATCTCGTATAAAGAAATGTAGTCCGACACCTGACGGCGGCTCTCAACCAGTGTGTTGCGAATACTGGTGGCCAAAGTCAGACAGACAGTCCAGTCGTTGCGAGCCTGCTGCTGAAGCTGAGACGAACGGATGCCCTTCAGGCTGATTACCAGACTGTCATATTTCGCTATCTCAATGTCGGTATTGGCAATAAACGACCTGAACGGCAGCTGCTGCTGCTGGAATTGAAGATATTGCTCGGTCGCCTCGTGGCAAGCATAAGTCAGGTCGAAAACACAATTCGGCTGTTGGGAATAAAGCATCAACGCATTCTGATTGCTGCGGTTTATCGTCTCCTGAAGACCTTTCACAATGTTACGGGTCTGCTCCTTGCGGGCACTTGCCTTGTTCGTCAGGTCGCTGTGGTGGGACGTCAACTCCGCACGAAGAACACTCAATGTCTGCTCGAGATTCTTCTCCTTCAAAACACCATGCGCTCCTGTGATAACAAGAAACAGAGCTAGAAAGGTCGCAAATATCTTCTTCATATCTGTAGTGGTGAATGCTTTTTGGGCTGCAAATTTAGATAAAAATCTTGAGATTATAAGCCAATCGAGATAAAAACTTTCACAAATTGCCCCGAAAAGATAGAAATCAAGGTTCACATACACTCAATCCCGACCTCGTTTACGTGCTCAAAGTCGCAATTATTTAGGCATCTTTGGAGAGTCTTGACCAATTGATGCTCAATCTTCATGTCTATAGTTTATGAGAAAACATAGGGGCCTTGACGTGATTAAAGATTGGGCTTGTGGGGATGTGCATATCTTGACACGCCCTTCCGCTCGACTCCTGGCCTTGCAAGGTGAGAACTGTGCGTTGAACGCCGACATGAAGAGCAACATGGACGTGAAGGACTAGATATGCGATGGCAACTTCGCCTTCCCGAACAAAAGCTTCAATCGGAGGATGGCTTGTTGTCAGAAAAAGCATCAAACAGGTGCAAAGTCTATATAATATAATAAGGTGTAATAACCGTATGTTGTAAAAAATAAAGAAAAAGTGACTGCTACCGAAGAAAATAATCAGAAAAATCTTTGGCAGTCCGAAGAAATGTTGTACCTTTGCATCCGCTTTCGGCCAAAAACCGAGGGCAACTGAAAAAGAGATCTTTGATAGATTTACATAGACAGAAAAGTAGTACAAGAAGCAACACATCTTTATTTTATAATAAGGTGTGATTGGGTAGTAACTTACCGTCAATTATAATTGCTTGAGACATGAGCACTTTTTGAACTATTTTCGGACAGTCGTCCTGAGCAGATACAGGCCTCCGGCTTTGTCCTTCTTCCGTTTTTTTTTGCGGGGTTGGTCAGTGTGCCGTGCCGAGATATTTTTTTACAATGAAGAGTTTGATCCTGGCTCAGGATGAACGCTAGCTACAGGCTTAACACATGCAAGTCGAGGGGCATCATTGGGATAGCTTGCTATTCCA
>JAILPA010000080.1 GCA_024690505.1 Prevotella sp. | reverse complement strand
GGGACGACGAACTGCTGGCGCTCTTCCATATCCCACGCTCCATGATGGCTGAGGTGCTACCCTGCGATGCCGTCTATGGCGAGACCACCGTGGAGGGACTGTTTGAAAAGCCTATCCAGATTGCAGGCGTTCTGGGCGACTCCCATGGTGCGCTCGTTGGACAGATGTGCTTTGCCGAGGGGTCAGGAAAGGTGACCTATGGCACGGGCTCGTCGGTGATGGTGAACATCGGTGAGAAGCCCCTGCAGGCCCCCGAAGGACTGGTGACCTCGGTGGGCTTCTCGGCCTTAGGAAAGACTTTCTATGGCTATGAAGGGAATATCTACAGCACAGGAGCTACGCTGAAATGGATTTGCGACCAACTGAAACTGATTGATCGTCCCAGTGAGATGGAGGCAGAGGCCACATCCGTAGAGAATAACGGTGGTGTCTATATCGTCCCCGCCTTTGCTGGGTTGGGCGCACCGTGGTGGAAGCCCGGCGCCAAGGCCGGCATCGTGGGCATGACCTTTGCCACCACGAGGGCTCATCTGCTGAGGGCTGCCCTCGAGAGTATCGCCTACCAGATAAAAGACCTGCTAGACGTGATGGCTGGTGCCATCGGTGGACAGCTAAAGGATGTCTGTGCCGACGGCGGTCCCACGAAGAACCAGTTCCTGATGCAGTTCCAGGCCGATATCCTCAACACCCCCGTGGTATGTACGGAGGTGGAAGATGCCTCTGCCTTGGGGGCCGTCCTGATGAACGGCTTTGCACGGAAGACGTGGACTTCTTTCGACGATGTGGTGGGACTGCGCAAGGTGACGCAGATCATTCAGCCCAATCCCTCGGCACAGATGCAGACACTCTATGCTGGATGGCGTAAAGCAGTTGATATGATTATTCAAGACTAAAAACAATATACTAAAACAATACGACTATGAAGAATGGCAAGACCTGTTTTGGCGTGATTATCGGTACGCGCGCCTATTTCAATTCAGAACTTGCGCGCGACGTGCGCAAGCAGTTACTGACAACCATCAGTGAACTCGGTTACGAGTATATCATCCTGCCCGAGGACGCCACCCCCACGGGCAGCAGTAGCATTGAGACTCGCGAGGACGGACTGAAGGTGTCGAAGCAGTTCCGCGAGCATCGCGACGAGATTGACGGCATCGTCGTCTCGTTACCTAACTTTGGTTTCGAGATTGGCATCATCAATGCCATCAGCGATGCCGACCTGAACGTGCCCGTCCTGGTGCAGGCCTGCGACGACGAGAACGACAAGGTGGACCTGGATAGCCGCCGCGATGCCTTCTGTGGCAAGATTTCCGTGTGCAATAACCTGTATCAATATGGCATCCCCTTCACCGACACCACACTCCACACTTATTCCATCTATAGCAATCTGCTGAAGAAAGACTTGCAGAAGTTTGCCGCCATCTGTCGGGTGGTGAACGGTCTGCGCCACTGTCGTCTCGGACAGATAGGCACCCGTCCCCTGGGCTTCAACACCTGCAGGGCCAGTGAGAAACTGCTGCAGCGCAGTGGCATCACCGTGGTGCCCGCTGACCTCAGCGAGATACTCTTCGCTGCCCAGAAGATAACCGATGACGACCCGAAGTTCGTTGAGATGTGCAGCCGCGTCAGCAACTACGCCAAGGTGCCTGAGAGCTATCGCGAGAAACTGAAGTTGCAGGCCAAGTTCGGCGTGGCCGTGGAGAACTGGATAGAGGCCAACGACGTGCAGGCCGTCGCCATACAGTGCTGGGACTCGCTGGAGCAGAACTACGGCTGTGCACCCTGCGTTACCATGTCGTTGCTGAGCAACAAACTCATCCCCGCCGCCTGCGAGACCGACCTAGCCGGTGCCGTGTCGATGTATGCCCTGGCGCTGGCCTCCGAGAATGCACCCGCTCTGCTCGACTGGAATAACAACTTTGCCGAGGAGCGCAACAAGTGTGTCTGCACCCACTGCGGTAACTTCCCCAAGCAGTTCGTGGGCAACGACGACCTGAAACTCGGTCCGCTTGGCGTGCTGGGACGCACCCTGGGCAAGGTGAAGACCTTCGGCGCTGTCTATGCCAAGGTCAGCGAAGGACCGTTCACCTTCTTCCGTATCTCCACCGATGACCCGAAGGGCTGCATCAAGGCCTACCTCGGAAAGGGACAGATTACCAACGACCCCTATGGCATGGACGGCTGCATCGCCGTGACGCAGGTGGATAACCTGCAGAAGCTGATGAAATATATCTGCAAGAACGGGTTCGAACATCATGTGGCCATGTGCCGCACTGATGTGGTCGATATTCTCGATGAGGCTATCAACACCTATCTGGGCTGGAATCTCTATATTCATGAGTAGGCCTATGCGTGGTACATTCAAACTAATCTTGTTGTCTCTGATGTGCTGGCTGACCGTCCCCGTGGCAGCCGGCAATCTCCGGGACAACGGTAAACTGAGAGTCTCCGATAATCAGCGCTTCCTGCAGTTCGAGAACGGTACGCCCTTCTTCTGGCTGGGTGAGACGGCCTGGCTCATGCCCGAGCACCTGAACCGCGAGGAGGTGCTCTTCTACCTGAAGACCTGTAAGGAGGCAGGCTATAACATGGCGCAGGTGCAGGTGCTCAACGATGTGCCGGCCTACAATATCTATGGTGTGCCCTCGCACGACAAGAAAGGAAAGTTGCTGACCGACGTGCCTTATTCCTACTGGGACCACCTGGACTATATCGTGGAGGTGGCCGCCCGGAACGACATCTTCATCGGTATGGTGTGCATCTGGGGCGGACTGGTGAAGGACGGTAAGATGAGCGTGGAGCAGGCCAAGACATACGGTCGGTTCCTGGCCAACCGCTACAAGGACCGCCCCAACATCATCTGGATGATTGGCGGCGATATTCAGGGCGATATCAATGCAGCAGAGTGGGAGGCCCTGGCCACCACGATCAAGCATATCGACAAGAACCACCTGATGACCTACCATCCCCGTGGCCGCTACACCTCGGCCAAGTGGTGGAGCAAGGCTTCGTGGATTGACTTCCACATGTTCCAGAGCGGACATCGCCGCTACGGACAGCGCATGGGCAACAAGGATTATCCCATCCCCGACAATACGGAGGAGGACAACTGGATGTACGTCGATTCCACCTGGAACTATAAGCCCGTGAAGCCCGTGCTCGACGACGAGCCCAGTTATGAGGGCATCCCCAAGGGGCTCCATGATGCTGACGAGCCGCTGTGGCAGGCCTGCGACGTGCGCCGCTATGCCTACTGGAGCGTGTTTGCCGGCAGTTGCGGCCATTCCTATGGCCACAGCGCCATCATGCAGTTCTTCCGCGATGGCTACGACGCTTCCTACTATAACACAAAGTCATG
>JAILPA010000059.1 GCA_024690505.1 Prevotella sp. | reverse complement strand
GTGACGTTCAGCTGTCGTTCTTCCAGGATGTATGGGTTCATGTACTGGGCCTGTTTGGCCATTACGTCGTCGAACACCTGGCCGTTGATGCCCAGGTGGCGTGTTGCATATTTTCTGAAATCGTTCATGGTCTCTTGTCTGTGTTTTGCGCTTTAAAATACAAAGTTACGGAAAAAACTTGAAACGCCCGCATATTTTAAGATTTTTTTTGTTGCTGTCCGCAAAAATAAATCACTTTATGGTGCATTTGTATGTTTGTGGTAGCCGTAAAGGACTGTTTTGCGCAGGACGATGAATAGCTCTGTTCGCAACGAAGTATAACTTTGCCCTTAGCAAAGTGCCGCTGTGCGTTGTGCACAGTTATGCTGTGCGTTGAGCACAGGACAACTTCGCTATGACCAAAGTGCCGCTTTGCGATGCGCTATCCTAAGGTTAAATTGCCAAACGGAGTCCCAAGTAGTTTATCCGACCGTTTGGAGAGAAAAAGTCGCGCGATGTGACGAGAATAGCATTGTTGTCGCAATACCAGCCACCGCCACGACGTACGCGACGGACAGAGTCGGGATTGCCTTGTTCGTAAGCGTCTTCGCACCATTCCCACACATTGCCGCTCATGTCATATATGCCTAATTCGTTGGGCCTCTTCCGTCCCACGTCATGTGTCGTGTTCTTGCTGTTCTTTGTGTACCATGCCACATCATTGGGGTCGTCGCTGCCTGCATAGTGCATACCTTGACCATATATTCCGCCACGGGCGGCAAATTCCCATTCTTGTTCATTCGGCAAACGGAACTTCATGCCTGTCATTTGGTTCAGCCTTTTTATGAATTCCTGGCAGTCGAACCAGCTGACCATTTCAACAGGGTGATTGTCTCCTTTGAATGTCGAGGGATTGCTGCCCATGACTGTTTGCCACTCTATTTGTGTGACAGGGAACTTTCCGATAGAGAATCCCTTGACCTCTACCTCCTCTGAGCTGTTCCAGAAACCAGATGAATGATCGTAGTAAGTCCCGCCTTCAACTGTCACCATATTATTAATGAGGTTCAGCAATACTTCGTTGGTGGTTTTTATTGTTATTGCCTGTTGAGGTTTCTTGTCTTGGCTTGTCTTTTCGGATACAACGGTTTCTATGCTTGGAACGACCTTGGGTTTGGGGGCCGGCGTAGCGATTGGCTCTTCTGGCTGCGGTACAACGGGCTCCTTCGTTATGGCGACGGATCGTTGGGGGGTGGCAGCAACGACGGTTTCCTGGCTGGTTCCTGATATAGATTCAGCATCCCAGTTCAGAATGTCGTCGACCGATTGCGGGCGCTGTCTGGGCCGTGGGCTCATCAGCCAAAGAATCAGTTGTTGCATCGTGGGGCTGATTTTTGTGGTGAAGTCGAAGGCATCCTCTTCATCGTCCATAATGTCGTCAGGACTCGGTGGCATTTGGTCGGTCAAAAGGTTGTAGAGTGTGGCACCTAAGGCATAGAAGTCTGTCCACGGGCCGATGCGTTTGATGTTGCCACTGATCTGTTCGCTGGGAGCGAAGCCAGGGGTATAGCATAGACCGGTGCTGGTTGATAGCGTCTGGCTCTCAGCGGCCGACAGCTGTTTGCTGGCTCCGAAGTCGATGAGCCAGCAGTGGCCTGTGGCGTTTCGCATGATATTGCCTGGCTTGATGTCCAGATGATAGATGCCCTGACTATGGACACATCTTAAAGCCGACAGTACCTGAGGCAGCATCTGTGTGAGCTCGCTTTCCTCCATTGGCTGGCCAGAGCGTTTCATCGTAGCTGCCAGCGACTCGCCGTCGATGAGGCGCATAGTATAATAAGCTGTGGCATTCTCTTCGAAGAAGTCACTCACTTCCACGATATGCAGTTCGTCTAACTGTGCCAGGCGCTGGGCCTCCTTGTAGAACTTCTCGCGCATCTGCTCGAAGCTGGCGCGGTTGTCATCCACGCTCACTGTCACTGTCAGGCCTTCGCGAAGGTTCACCCCACGCATAAAAAACTCTTTCAGTGCCAGCCGCTTGTGCAGCTTCACATGCTCCACCTCGTAGGTGTTGCCGAATCCGCCCGACGCCATGTAGCGTACCACGCGGTATTTCCCATCTTGCAGTAGCGTGCCGATAGGCAGCATCAGTCTCTCGTCAATCATTGTCGTATCGTATTGATGACGGCAAAGTTACGAAAAGTCGAGAGCAAAACAAAAGAACTCGTTCTTTTTTTTGCCGAGACGCAGTAATTTCGCCATTTTAATGGCAAAGTTCTTGCAAAAAGCAAGCGACGCAAGCGTCGAGCGACGAAAAAACAAATGAAAAGCCAAATATATTTGAACTTTTCTGATCCTAAGTAACTTAGGCAATGCCAAAGACATGAAAAAATCCGCGAAGCGACAAGCGTTTCGCGGATTCTGTTGGTATCTTTGGCGGGAAAAGCCAGTGTCCCGGCTTTATGCCTGTTGCTCCTGCATCATCTTGTTGAAGTCGTCGAGCGAAATTTCTTTCTTCGTAAGCTTCACCACCTGCTTCAGGGCCTGCATGAGCTTCACGTCGATGGCACGCTCCACGAAGTTGTCGATGTTCTCGCGTTTTTTCAGCTGTTCGTCGGCGTACTGGTCGAGCACGTCCTCGGGCACGTTGTTCATGCCGTACTGTGCAAACTGCTGGCGTATGGCGTCGCGTGCGATGGCCTTCAGGTCGGCATCTTCCACCTTGATGTTGTTGGCGCTGACCAGCTGCTCCTTGATGAGGTGCCACTTCAGCTCGTCGATGGAGGCCTTGAAGTTCTTCTCCACGTACTCTTCGCCTTTGTCCTTGTTGTTGTTCAGCATGATGCGCTTCAGCAGGGCTTCGGGGAACGTCAGTTCGCCCACTTTCTTCTCCATATACGTGCGCACGTCGCGCAAGAACTGGAAGTCGCTGCTGCCTGCGAGCTGTGCTTTCACGCCGTCGGCAATCTTCTGGCGGAACTCGGTCTCGTCCTTCACGTTACCCTCGCCGAAGACGCGGTTGAACAGCTCCTGGTCAATGGCATGGGGCTGGAAATGGCGTATCTCGGTCACCTGGAAGCTGAAGTCGCTTTCCATGTCCTTCACCTCTTCCTTTTTCATCTTCAGCAGTGCAGCCACCTCGGCATCGTTGTCGGGATAGGCCTTCTTGGGGTTGAAGGTGATGATGTCGCCGGGCTTGCATCCGTCGAACTTCTTCTTCTCTTTGTCGCCTTTGACGTATGAGGGCATAATCATGGCCTCGGCCACTTCTATGCCGCCTTCCAGGGTGTTGCCCTTGTCGTCGAGCTGGCGCAGATCGCCCTTCAGCGTGTCGTTGCCGCTCCATTCCTGAGCCTCTACGAACTCTCCGGCCTGCGATGCGAACATCTGCACCTGCTGGTCAACGAGCTTGTCGTCCACCTTGATGTCGTAGTATGTGATCTTGTCCTTGGCCGTTAGTTCAGCCTGGAACTCGGGAGCCACGGCAATGTCGAAAACGAACACGAAGGGGCCGTCGCCCTGCAGGTCCTGGGGCTGCTGCCTCTCCTCATTGGGAAGGGGCTCGCCCAGCATCTGAATCTTGTTCTCGCGGATATACTCGTAGAGCTTCTCGCCCAGCAAGCGGTTCACCTCATCCACCTTCACGGCGGTGCCATACTGCTTCTTGATGAGTCCCATGGGCACCATGCCGGGGCGGAAGCCGGGCATCTGGGCCTTCTTGCGGTAATCTTTCAACTTCTTCTCTACCTCTGCCTGGTAGTCGGACTGCTCGATAGTGATAGTCATCAGACCGTTCACCTTGTCGGCACTTTCAAACTGGATATTCATCTTTCGTTTTTCTATTTTATATACTATATATCAGAATTGGGGTGCAAAATTACTCATTTCCTATGGAAAATCCGCACGATTACCATTTTTTAACTAATTCAAGTTTCTAAAGCTGCTACTATTATGATTGTGAATAAGTTACCGACCCCACCCCT
>JAILPA010000058.1 GCA_024690505.1 Prevotella sp. | reverse complement strand
AGGGGTGGGGTCTGTAATATTCCGTTAGCGAAGAAAATACTCACCCCACCCCGGCCCCTCCCCTACGATGGGAGGGGAGCCTCGCGGTATCATTAGCGGTGGTTAGTGACTTTTTCAAGTGGGCTCAATTAAATAATTACTAAGTTATGAAACATCTTCTTTTGATTTTGGCAGCGATGCTGCTTAGCTGTTGCTCTTCTGACGGCGAGGCGACAGCCCAGACGTCGTCGCCCGCCCCCGTGAACGGCGGTATTGGTAAGACGCTGGTGGTGTACTACAGCTACACTGGCAACTGCCGCGCTATCGTGACGACGCTGACGAGCCAGATTGATGCCGACGTGCTGGAGATTCAGCCCGCTGAGAAGGGACTGAGTTACGAGGCCAACAACTATGCGCTGGGCACCCAGCTGCTGAGCGCCATCAAGGCGAACCCCAACGCGGCGAGCAGCTATCCGGCCATCGACCCCGTGTCGACCTCACTCACCGACTACCAGAACATCATCATCGTCACACCGCTGTGGTGGAGCCAGATGGCGGCCATCATGCAGACCTACCTGTTCAACTACAGCCAGCAGATGGCCGGCAAGCACGTGTCACTGATTGTGTCGAGCCATTCCAGCGGCATCAGCGGCGTGGTGAGCGATGCCCGCCGGCTGCTGCCCGGCGTGACGTGGACGGGCGATGCGCTGTGGATCAACGCCAGCAACCATGCCAACCGCGCCTCGCTGATAGAGGGCTGGCTCTCGACGCAGGACTTTGCCAAGGAACAAGCTACTATGGAGAACATGAATATCACCATCGGCGGTGTGACGCAGAGCGTGACACTCGTCGACAATGCCGCCACGCGGGAGCTGACGGCAGCCCTTCACGATGGCCCCATCACGGTGACCCTCAACGACAACGACTTCGAGATATGGGGCTCGCTGGGCAGGCAGCTGACGACGAGCAACGAGCAGGTGAACGCCGCCCCCGGCGACGTGGTGCTCTACAACGGGCAGTACATCTGCATCTTCTACGCCAGCAACTCGTGGAGCTACACCCGCCTGGGCAGGATTGAGGGTCTGACGGAGAGCGAGCTGCGCTCATTCCTGAAGGCAGGCCAGAGCAACATCAGTGTGACACTGTCGCTGAGCAATGCAACGGGTATTAGTCAGGTTAGAGCTAATGTAACTACGTCAAAGGCCTATACCCTGCAAGGAACTTTGGCTCAGGCAGGCGTGAAAGGAATCGTGATTCAGAGTGGTAAAAAGATTGTCAAATAAGTGTAATAACAAATCTATTGCACTATTTACGGGGATGAAAACGATACTTCCCCGTATTTTTTGTGATATAATGTAACTTTTCCACCGAAATTGCATTTTGTTTGTGAAATAATTCGTATCTTTGCGCTTGAAAAATAGATAAAACTGATAATATGGAACCGAAAGTTGGTGATAGAATGAAGGTCAGTCCGCAGTTGACGGCACAGGCAGACTGGATTGACGGTGAGGTTATTGACGTGGAACACAATCCGTTCATGGGATTGGTCATTTCCATTAAAGACAAACTGGGGCGGATATTCTTCGGCCAAAGTCGTTTCTTCGTAGCACTCTAAGATTCTATGTTTGCCATTGCCTTTGATATGGACATCAAGGAACTCCGTAACGCCTATGGGGAGCCTTACAACAATGCGTATTACGAAATCAAGATTATCCTTCGCAGATATGATTTCTACAATACGCAGGGCAGTGTCTATCTAACTGACAAAGATGACATGGCGAATCTTTTCTCTGCAATCTATGCCCTGAAAAAGACACCGTGGTTCAAGGCATCAGTCCGCGACATCCGCGCCTTCAAAGTTGAGAACTGGTCGGATTTCACGCAGATAGTGAAGGAAGATTAGCAATACTATCGTTCAATATATGTCAAACCAAAACAACATAGCTATAATCCATAAACTGGGTCGATTAATCAATAATATGGTTAACCGACTTTCTTTTTTGTACTATGTGCATTTGTCAAACTATCAATCCGCAATTCGGGTTATTTTTTCCGTAATCTGTATAAGCGGTGTTTCGGAAATAATGCGTACTTTTGCACTTCCATATAACAAATTTGTTATTCGGGACTTCATTTTGGGCCCTGCAAAATTCGTTACTCGGAATTATAAAAGCATGAACGATGAAGAGAGTAATATTTGCAGCCATGCTCGCAGTGGGACTGCTGACGGCATGTAATAGTGGTAACAAACAAACTAATGACGAGAATATGAAACAGGAGATGCAACTGACACAGGAACCGAACGAGCAGCGAGAGCAGAGTGGAGCTTGCTCCAACTTTGCCGAGTCGCGAGAGAGGAAGAGCGAAGCTCAATGGGACAAGGTGTTCCCCCTGAGCGAGAAGGTGAGCCACCGCAAGGTGACGTTCAAGACCCAGTACGGACTGACGCTGGCCGCCGACCTTTACACGCCTGCGACGAGTGAACAGTCAAGAGCGGGAAATGGAAAATTCCCCGCTGTCGCTGTCTCAGGCCCCTTCGGTGCCACCAAGGAGCAGTCGAGCGGACTCTATGCTATGAAGATGGCCGAGCGCGGCTTCGTGGCGCTGGCCTTCGACCCGTCGTACACGGGTGAGAGCAGCGGTGAGCCCCGCCGCACGGCCTCGCCCGACATCAACACCGAGGACTTCATGGCCGCCGTCGACTTCCTGTCGCAGCAGGAGGACGTCGATGCCGGGCGCATAGGCATCATCGGCATTTGCGGCTGGGGCGGCATCGCCCTCAACGCTGCCGCTGCCGACCCGCGCATCAAGGCCACCGTCGCCTCTACGATGTACGACATGACCCGCGTCAGCGGCAACGGCTACTTCGACAGTGAAGACAAGGAGGAGTCGCGCCATGCTGCCCGCGAGGCACTGGCCAAGCAGCGACTGGCCGACCCGATGGCGATGGCAGGCGGAGTGATCGACCCCCTGCCCGACGACGTGCCCCAGTTCGTGAAGGACTACCACGACTACTACAAGACGCCGCGCGGCTACCACGCCCGCAGCGGCAACTCCAACGACGGCTGGCGCACCGTCGGCACCCAGGCCTACGCCAACGCCCGCTTCCTCTACTACATCAACGAGATTCGCTCGTCCGTCATGGTGAGGCACGGCGAGAAGGCCCACTCGCGCTACTTCGGCGAGGCTGCCTATCACTATATGGTCGACGGCAAGGCCGAGGGGTATAACACCACGGGCAAGCCCAATCCTAATCCCGAGAACAAGCAGCTGCTCATCATCCCCGGCGCATCGCACTGCGACCTCTACGACGGCGGCTTCACAGAACCCGTGGGCCAGGGCGAGCCCAAGGGCCTGATTCCCTGGGACACGCTGGCCAGTTTCTTCGCCCAGCATCTTCAGTAAGAGGATAGCCGGCTGACGACAGCAAAGAGCTGGCGGTGAAAAAGTAACACGGCGCGTTACGGACTGTAACGCGCCGTGTTGCGATTCGCAACAGGCCATGCTATGATTCTTGGGGCTGAGGCGGCTCCTCCTCGAACACATAGCCGAAGCCTGTGCGGCTGACGATGTTCTGGGCGTAGGGACCCAGTTTTTTGCGCAGACGCGTGATGTTGACATTGACGGTGTGGTCGGTGACGACGACGCCAGCCCAGACGGTGTCCATGAGCATCTGTCGCGAGAGCACCTTGCCGCGGTTCAGCAGGAGCAGGTGGAGCAGTGCGAACTCTGTGGGGGTGAGGTTCACGGAGGTGCCGTCGACGGTGGCCACCTTCTTGTCGAGGTTCAGCTGCAGGCCTCTGTAGCTGAGCAGATGTTTTCCCAGACGTGCCTCGACGATGTTCATCACATAGTCGCCAATCTTCTCGCAGTCGGCCACGATGTCGTTGTAGAGCGTGCCGAGGGCGTAGGAATAGTCGTGTAAGTTGACCCCCGCTGCCGTCTCTACCCTGAGCTGGTAGCGCAGTTGGTTGATGTCGTTCTCTATGGAGAGCGAGTCGTCGAGCGAAAGGTCCTTGCGGCGTCCGCTCACCACGACAATCATCTGCACCACAGCCTCGTTCACCAGGCGCAGCATGTCGTGCAGGCGGGCGTATTGTTCGGCAGTGAAGTCCTCCTTGTTCTCACGCAGATGGTTCACCGTGCGTGCTATCTTGTAGCAGGCATCGCCAATGGACTCCAGCTCGCCTATCTGGCGCAGCATCACGCGGGTCTTCTCTTTCGTGTCATCCGACAGGTGCTCATTGCCCACCTGCTCCAGATAGTTGGCTATCTCTATCTCCATATTGTCGGCAATGGTCTCGTAGCGTTCTATGCGGGCATACTGGCTCTCGAACTCCTTCTTGTCCTTCTCGTCGATGAGCACGCACACCATTCCATACATGCGGAGCATACGCTCGGCATAGTGCACCACTTCCTTCTGTGCCTGGAGCACGGCTATCTCGGGCGTCTGGATCACGCCGCCGCTGATGAAGTGGAGGGTGGTTGGCTGCTCCTCCTCCGCCTTGTTTTCGGTCATGAGGCGGCATACGAGCCGCTCCAGCTGGGGTATGAAGCCAATGAGTAGGGCCGTGTTCAAGACGTTGAAGCAGGTGTGGAACATGGCCAGCACCACGGGTATGCGCCCTGCCTGTCCGGTGGCTGCAGGATTGTAGCCCACGAGTGCGCACACCATATCGACAAAGGGATAGAACAGGGCGAGCACCCAGATGACGCCAAACACGTTGAAGAGCAGATGGGCCAGCGCCGCCCGGCGTGCCTCGGTGCCGGCGCCCAGCGCGGCGAGGTTGGCCGTGGCGGTGGTGCCGATGTTCTCGCCCATCACCAGGGCGATGCCCATATAGATGGGCAACACGCCGGTGGAACAGAGCAGGATGGTGATGGCCATCACCGCCGCCGACGACTGCACCACGCAGGTGATGAGGGTGCCGGCGGCCAGGAAGACGAGGATGGTGACATAGCTGCCCGTATCGAACGAGGCGAAGAAGTTGACGACGTCGGCATTGTGGGCCAAGTCCATGTCGCGCCCCACGCTGCTGAGCATGACCAGCGACCAGAAGAGGAAGCCGAGTCCGAAGAGCAGGTCGCCTGCCACGCGGTGGCGTTTCTTGTAGATGAGCACCATGCCGATGAGGAAGGCAGGGAAGACGACAACGGTGAGGTCGAGATTGTAGCCAAACGACATGATCCATGCCGTGAGCGTGGTGCCGATGTTGGCACCCATGATGACCGAGATGGCCTGTGCCAGGGTGAGCAGTCCTGCCGACACGAACGAGACGGTCATCACCGTTGTGGCCGATGATGACTGCACGGCGCAGGTTACCATCGTGCCCGTCAACATGCCGCTCAGGCGGTTGCCGGTCATGCGGCCTAAAATGTGTCGCAAGCCTGGGCCTGCCAACTTCTGCAGGGCGTCGCTCATGGTCTTCATGCCATAGATGAGCAATGCCAGCGAGCCGAGCAGCCTGAAAAACAATTCTATCGTCATATCTGTGCTTGTTTCAATTTCGGAAGCAAAGTTACAAATAATACATGAAACAGGCAACAAACAGTGATTACAATTCGGTTACAATTCGCTTCCTCGTTTTTTTCGACGTTAGTTTGCTGGTTTCACGATTTTTCACTACCTTTGCAACCGAACTAATCGTAGTAACCGTTAAAAAAAGGGTGGCGTTATGGGAAGAGTGCTGTATGTTTGCATTTCGTACAGGGCCGATGTACGAACCGTACATGGCCGATGTACGAACCGTACAGGGCCGATGTACGAACCGTACAGGGCCGTTGTACTTTTTGCAAGTAACCGTTAAAAAATAGTTGATACAATGTTTAGGCACTCAAGTTCCCCACCCCTAAAACCTCTTAAGAACAACAAATGAAAACAAGTTTTTTTCTCTAAGAACCACGGATTGAACGGATATATAAGTAGCCAAACATAAAGACATGAAGACAAGGAAGATTATCATTTGGTGCCTGTCCGCCGTACTGGCATGGGGCTGCGGACTGCTGACGTCCATGCCGGCATCGGCACAAGAACACCTGCAAGCTCAGGCAAAAGACACGAAAGAGGGTAAGACGTTCACCATCGTGAAGGAGCTGCCCATAACGAGTGTGAAGAACCAGTATCGCAGCGGCACCTGCTGGGCCTACGCCACACTGGGCTTTTTCGAGAGTGAAATACTGAGAAAGACAGGCCGTGAGTACGACCTCTGCGAGATGTTCGTGGTGAGCAAGGACTATATGGACTGCGCCACGCACTATGTACGTATGCACGGCTACAGTCAGATATCGGAGGGCGGCTCGTGCGATGACGTGCTGGAAGCCATCCGCCAGCACGGCATCTGTCCCGAGAACGCCATGCCCGCACCGGGTTCGCTCACTGGCGACTCGCTGGCCAACTTCAAGGTGTTCTTCCCCGAGCTGGAGCAGACGGTGCGCAGCACAGTGAGGAAAGACGCGAAAGAGCCCCTACCCCATTGGCAGGACAGCGTGCAGGCGGTCATAGAGAAATACGTGGGGCGGTGTCCACAGTCGTTCGTGTATGAGGGGAAGACTTTTTCGCCGAAGACCTTTGCCGAGAGCCTACGTCTCGACCTGGACGACTACGTCAGCCTGACCAGCTACACGCACCACCCCTTCAACAAGTGGTTCGTCATAGAGGCTCCCTATAAGTGGCGGCTGAAACCCAGCTACAACATCCCCATCGGGCAGCTGATGGATGTGCTCGACAAGGCCCTCGACGCCGGCTACACCGTGGCATGGGGCGGCGACGTGTCGGGCGACTTCACCCGCACCGGACTGGCCTTGCTGCCCGACGGTGTTCAGCCCACGCAGCAGCTGCGGCAGGAGCAGTGGAACGACTGGCGCTTCACCTACGACCACGTGATGCTCATCTACGGCAAGGCCACCGACGAGCAGGGCAAGCCCTACTATCTGGTGAAGAACTCATGGGGAGAGAGCGGACAGTACAGGGGCATCTGGTATATGTCGCGCGACTACATCGCCCTGAACACCACCTACCTGTTCCTCAACCGCCACGCCCTCCCGAAGAGTCTGCGCAAGGCCATCAACGTTGCCCATTTCCAATAAATGAAAATCATCCATGTGGACATGGATCAGTTCTTCGCTGCCGTGGAACAACGCGACAACCCGGGACTGAGAGGGAAACCGATAGCGGTGGGCCACGATGCCGAACGAGGCGTGGTGTCGACGGCCAGCTACGAGGCTCGGCGCTTCGGCGTGCATTCGGCTCAGTCCATCCAACTGGCGAAGCGCCTGTGTCCACAGCTGATCATCGTGGAGCCACACTTCCAGCGGTACAAAGAGGTGTCGGCACAGTTGCACGACATCTTCCACGACTATACCGACCTGATAGAGCCCATCTCGCTCGACGAGGCCTTCCTTGACGTGACCGTGAACAAGAAGGGCATGGAGCTGGGCGTGGATATTGCCCGTGAGATCAAGCAACGCATACGTGAGACCACAGGACTGACGGCATCGGCAGGCGTGAGCTACTGTAAGCTTCTGGCGAAGATTGCCTCCGACTGGCGCAAGCCCGACGGGCTGACGGTGATTCACCCTGACCTCGCTCTCGACTTCATCGCCCAGTTGAGAATAGAGAAGATATGGGGAGTTGGACAAAAGACTGCCGAGAAGATGCACCGCATGGGGGTCTTTACGGGGGCTGACATGAGGAACCTGTCGCTCACCCGACTGACGCAGGAGTTTGGCAAGATGGGCCAGGTGTTCTACAACTTCTCACGCGGCATCGACAACAGGCCCGTCGTGGCGGAGTGGGAACGCAAGAGCGTGAGTTGTGAGCAGACCTTCGAGACGGACATCAGCGAGAATGCCGCCGTCACCATCCACCTCTATCACACGGTGGTAGAGCTGGTAAGACGCATCGAGAAGAACAACTTCGAGGGACGGACACTGACGCTGAAAGTAAAGTTTGCGAGAAAGCGAGAGCAGACGGAGTTCCCACAGATTACACGCAGCATCACCGTTGACCATATCCTGCGCACCAAAGACGAGATACTGCCTTTGGCAAAGCAGTTGATGCAGAGCGTGGAGTTTAGCTCCCACCCCATCCGATTATTAGGTCTGGGCGTCTCGAACCCCGGCAGCTCAACGCCCAGCGGCGGTCATGGCTCTCACTTTGGGGAACTGCATCATCCGCAATGGATTGAACTGGAACTGGAGTTCCAGGACTGGCCATCATCACAAACGCAGCCGCTCTCGGCAAAAAAACACAAGATTGATTGAAGAGCAACGGAATCCACGGACTTAACGGACTTCCTAGCCGAGCGCACGTTCGACAGCATTCGAGCAAGCTCGATTCTGTTCTCACTTAATCACGACCTTTTTGCCGCCGACGATGTAGAAGCCGCTTCGGGTGGTTAAGTGGCATAAAGCCCCTGTAATACTTAACGGGGTAAGGGGAAGGTAACTTCATCACAGCCACCCGTAGAACTGACAAGAAGGAATTCAACGGCAAGCGATATGTCAAGATACAATAAAAGCTGGTCAACTCGTGGCCAGCTCTATATTTGAGTGAAGGAAACCAAGCGGCAAGGTCGAATTGCTCATCATCACGCAGATGCCACCGTTCCGCACATCGTGGCTCTACTTGGCTTCTCCTTTCACGCTGCAAAGATAGGCATTTTTCGCCTATCTTCCAAACTTTTTCTCACTTTTTTCTATTTCGA
>JAILPA010000027.1 GCA_024690505.1 Prevotella sp. | reverse complement strand
TATCATGACACCCTTCAGAATAGGCATCGTGGATCTGGCACTGACTGCTTTTGAAACGATATTTAAAGCCTTTGTTAATTTTTTTTGTTCGCATATGAATTTCATGAGGGACCTCCCGCCTTAACTTTCTTTTCTCTTTATATATAGTAATAGTAGTAGAGACTTACAGTAGCTGACAACAGCGGTGCACGCGAGGCTCTCTGCATCCGCGTGCTCGGGGGTACCCGCCGCCGCTACGCAAGCGTAGGAGACGTCATCGTCGTGGCTATCAAGAATGCCATCCCTACCAGCGATGTGAAAAAGGGAACAGTGTCCAAGGCACTTATCGTACGTACGAAGAAGGAAATACGTCGCCCCGACGGCTCATACATCCGTTTCGACGACAATGCCTGTGTGCTCCTGAACAATGCCGGTGAGCTACGTGGAAGCCGTATCTTCGGCCCCGTGGCCCGCGAGCTGCGTGCTGTGAACATGAAGGTCGTATCTTTGGCACCTGAAGTTCTTTAACATTAAAAGATTTAAGAGCAATGAGCAAGTTACATATCAAGAAAAACGATACCGTCTGTGTCCTGGCCGGTGAGGACAAGGGCAAGACAGGAAAGGTGCTGAAGGTCTTGGTCGAGAAGCAGCGCGCTATTGTTGAGGGAGTGAACTTCGTCAACAAGAGCACGAAGCCCAGTGCCAAGAATCCTCAGGGTGGCTTCGAGAAAGTCGAGGCTCCTATCCATATTTCTAATTTGAGTCTGATCGACCCGAAGAGCGGTAAGCCCACACGTGTCTCCATCAAGCACGAGGGCAAGAACGTGATCCGTGTCGCCAAAAAGTCGGGGGAGGAGATTAAGTAATGAATACAGCACAACTTAAGAAACAGTATGCCGAGCAGATCGCTCCGGCTTTGAAGAAGCAGTTCAACTATACTTCTGCCATGCAAATCCCCGTCCTGAAGAAGATTGTCGTCAACCAGGGACTGGGCGATGCCACCCAGGACAAGAAGATTATCGAGGTGGCAATCAACGAGATCTCAGCCATCTGTGGCCAAAAGGCCGTGGCAACCTACTCGAAGAAGGATATCGCCAACTTCAAACTGCGTAAGAAAATGCCCATCGGCGTGATGGTGACACTGCGCCGCGAGCGTATGTATGAGTTCCTCGAGAAACTCGTCCGCATCGCACTTCCTCGTATCCGCGACTTCAAGGGTATCGAGAGCAAGTTTGACGGACGTGGCAACTATACACTCGGCATCCAGGAACAGATCATCTTCCCCGAGATTAATATCGATTCAGTAGACCGTATCCAGGGCATGAACATCACCTTCGTCACTTCGGCTCAGACCGACGAGGAGGGATTCGCCCTCCTGAAAACCTTCGGTCTTCCGTTCAAGAACGCTAAAAACGATTAAGAGATATGGCAAAAGAATCAATGAAAGCCCGCGAGGTGAAGCGCGCCAAGCTGGTCGCACGTTATGCTGAAAAGCGTGCCGCACTGAAGAAGATTATCGCTACGGCCGACGTGAACACCGAAGAAGGTGCCATGGCTGCCTACGAGGCTGCCCGCAAACTGCAGGACATACCCCGTAACGCCAACCCCATCCGTCTGCACAACCGTTGCAAGATTACAGGGCGTCCAAAGGGTTACATGCGCCAGTTCGGACTGTCACGTATCCAGTTCCGTGAGATGGCTTCAAGCGGTCTCATCCCTGGAGTGAAGAAGGCCAGCTGGTAAGGACAAGGAAAAAGCGAAAAGCAAACAAAAAGCTGACGCTATAATAGAAATCATTTAATATTGTCGGGGGAGTCCCGATTAATTAAACATTTATTTATATGACAGATCCAATAGCAGATTTTCTGACGAGGTTGAGAAACGCCATCATGGCTCATCACCGTGTGGTGGAAGTACCAGCTTCAAACTTGAAGAAGGAAATCACAAAGATCCTCTTCGAGAAAGGCTACATCCTGAACTACAAGTTCGTGGAGGACGGCCCTCAGGGAACTATCAAGGTTGCCTTGAAGTATGACCCTGTAACAAAAGAGAACGCCATCAAGTTCTTGAAACGCGTGTCTACACCAGGTCTCCGTAAGTACACTGGCTACAAAGACATGCCGAGAGTAATTAACGGACTGGGTATCGCTATCTTATCCACGTCTCAAGGTGTAATGACAGACAAAGAGGCTTCACAGCTGAAGATCGGCGGTGAGGTGCTTTGCTACGTTTATTAATTCGGAGGATAGAATATGTCAAGAATAGGAAAATTGCCCATTAGCATTCCTGCAGGCGTTACTGTCGCTCAGGATAAGGACGGTGTCGTTACAGTGAAGGGTCCCAAGGGTGAGCTCTCGCAGAAAGTCGACAAGTCTATCATTGTGAAGATTGAGGATGGTCACATGACGTTCGAGGTTGACGAGAACAGCCCCGTGAACCAGAAGCAGAAGCAGGCTTTCCACGGCCTCTACCGCGCACTGGTGCACAACATGGTGGTTGGTGTCAGCGAAGGTTATAAGAAAGAGATGGAGCTCGTGGGCGTGGGTTACCGCGTTTCCAATCAGGGCAACCTCATCGAATTCTCACTGGGTTACACCCACCCCATCTTTATTCAGCTTCCCAAGGAAGTGAAGGTGGAAACCAAGTCTGAGCGTAACCAGAATCCGCAGATTATCCTGGAGTGTGCCGACAAGCAGCTGCTGGGCCTCATCTGCGCTAAAATTCGTTCTTTCCGTATGCCTGAGCCTTACAAAGGAAAGGGTATCTTGTTTAAGGGTGAAGTTATCCGTCGCAAGTCGGGTAAGTCGGCTTCAGCTAAGTAATCTTAGATTAAAGTTTCAAAGATTAAAGATTAAAGATTATGACAACAAAGAAAGTTGAAAGACGAATTAAGATTAAATACAGAATTCGTAAGAACGTATTCGGAACGGCCGAGCGTCCTCGCCTGAGTGTGTTCCGCAGCAACAAGCAGATTTACGTTCAGGTGATTAACGATTTGGAAGGTAAAACTCTTGCATCTGCATCTTCGCTTGGCTTAGAGGCCATGCCTAAGATTGAGCAGGCTGCCAAGGTTGGCGAGCTTATTGCCGCCAAGGCTCAGGAGGCTGGCGTGAAGGCTGTTGTCTTCGACCGTAATGGCTACCTGTACCACGGCCGTGTGAAGTCGCTTGCTGATGCAGCTCGTAAAGGTGGACTTAATTTTTAAACGATTATGGCAATGAACAGAGTTAAGATAAATAGTGACGTAGAACTGAAAGACAGACTGGTTGCCATCAACCGTGTTACCAAGGTTACCAAGGGTGGTCGTACCTTTACGTTCGCAGCCATCGTGGTTGTCGGCGACGGCAATGGCGTTATCGGCTGGGGACTGGGTAAGGCTGGCGAAGTGACAGCAGCTATCGCCAAGGGCGTTGAGGCTGCAAAGAAGAATCTTGTGAAGGTTCCCGTTCTCAAGGGCACTATACCCCATGAGATGGAGGCTCACTTCGGTGGCGCACAGGTGTTCCTGAAACCCGCTGCTGCCGGTACCGGTCTTGTGGCTGGTGGCGCTATGCGTGCTGTGCTTGAGAGCGCAGGTGTGAAGGACGTGCTGGCCAAGTCGAAGGGCTCGTCAAACCCCCACAACCTGGTGAAGGCAACCATCGTTGCCCTGAGCAGTATGCGCGATGCCTACACTGTGGCAGGAACTCGTGGAATCAGTATGGAAAAAGTATTTAGAGGATAAAGGAGGCATATACTATGGCAACAATCAAGATTAAGCAGATTAAGAGTAAGATTGGCTATCCGGTTGACCAGAAGCGCACTCTCGAAGCCTTGGGTCTTCACAAGATATCCCAAGTGGTGGAGAAGGAGGATACTCCTGCTATCCGCGGTATGATTCGCAAGGTTCATCATCTGGTGACCGTTATTGACTAAACTGTAATCACAAAAAACAGAATTCTATTATGAAACTGAATAATTTGAAACCTGCAAAAGGCTCAACCCATTCACGTCGTAGGATTGGTCGTGGTCCCGGATCTGGTCTGGGTGGCACGTCTACCCGTGGCCATAAGGGTGCCAAGGCTCGTTCGGGTTACAAGAAGAAGGTAGGCTTCGAAGGCGGTCAGATGCCTTTGCAGCGCCGTCTCCCGAAGTCGGGCTTCAAGAACATCAACCACAAGGAGTACTTCGCAGTGAACCTCTCCACGCTTCAGAAGCTGGCTGAGGAGAAGTCGCTCACCAAGATTGGAATCAACGAGCTGGTTGCCGCTGGTCTTACCAACGGAAAGGAGCTGGTGAAGATTCTGGGTAATGGCGAGCTGAAGGCCAAGGTTGAGGTAGAGGCAAATGCTTTCTCAAAGACTGCAGAAGAAGCTATTAAAGCTGTAGGTGGAACCGCAACAATAATCTAAGCAAGAAGATGAAGAAGTTTATAGACACCCTAAAGAACATTTGGAAGATTGAGGACCTGCGTCAGCGAATCCTTATTACAACGCTTTTTGTTGCAATTTACCGTTTCGGCTCAAAGGTTGTGCTCCCCGGCGTTAATTTCAATGTCCTGAGCGATATTGGAAGCAGCAAGGGTTTGGCCCACCAGACAGAGGACGGTCTGATGTCTCTGCTTGACATGTTCTCGGGTGGTGCATTTTCTCAGGCATCTATCTTTGCCCTGGGTATCATGCCTTACATCTCTGCTTCTATCGTCATGCAGCTGCTTGCCGTTGCTGTGCCTTTCTTCCAGAAGATGCAGCGCGAGGGTGAGAGTGGCCGTAAGAAGATAAGCATGTACACCCGTTATCTGACGGTGGCCATCCTGCTGTTCCAGGCGCCCAGTTACCTGTTTAACATGCGTGCCCAGATAGGCTCTTTGGCCAGCGATAGCGGTATTCCTGCTTTCAATCCCATGATCTCTTGGGAATTGTATCTGGTACTCGGCTCTTTAATCCTTGCAGCAGGCAGTATGTTTATCCTTTGGCTTGGTGAGCGTATCACCGATAAAGGAATTGGCAATGGCGTCTCCCTGATAATTATGATTGGTATCATTGCCCGCCTTCCCCAGGCTTTTGCCCAGGAGGTGACCTCGAAGTTCTCCGAGGTGGCAGGCGGTGGTCTTATCATGTTCCTCATCGAGATTCTTGTTCTGCTGGCAATTGTCTGTGCAGCCATTGTGCTGGTACAGGGTGTTCGTAAGATTCCCGTGCAATATGCAAAGCGCGTCGTTGGCAACAAGCAGTATGGTGGTGCACGCCAGTACATCCCCCTGCGTCTGTTCGCTGCAAATGTGATGCCTATCATCTTTGCTCAGGCTCTGATGTTCATCCCGCTTGCAATACTGGGTTACGACCGTTCTACGAGCAGTCTTACCGACCCCAACAGCTTCGCCTATAATCTGGTGTTTGCCCTGTTGATTATTGCTTTCACCTATTTCTATACGGCTATCACGCTGAATCCTACGCAGATGGCCGAAGATATGAAGCGCAACAATGGCTTTATTCCCGGCGTGAAGCCTGGAAAGGACACGGCAGACTACATTGATACAATCATGTCGCGCATCACACTGCCCGGCTCGTTGTTCATTGCATTCATTGCCATCATGCCGGCTCTGGTCCGTCCCTTTGTGACCCCTGAGTTTGCCCAGTTCTATGGCGGCACTTCGCTGCTGATTCTCGTTGGTGTGGTGCTTGACACCCTGCAGCAAATTGAGAGTCACCTGCTGATGCGCCACTATGACGGTCTGCTCAATTCCGGTCGTATTCACGGACGCGGCGGAGTCAATGCATACTAAGCTGATGAAGATATTTCTGAAGACAGAAGACGAAATCGAGCTAATGCGCCAAGCGAACCAACTCGTTGGTAAAACGCTTGGCGAATTGGCGAAACATATCAAACCTGGTGTAACGACCCTCCAGTTGGATAAGATTGCCGACGAGTTCATCCGCGACCATGGTGCCGTACCGACTTTCAAGGGCTTTCCCAATCCTTATGGAGGACCGTTTCCTGCCAGCATCTGCACATCGGTGAACGATGTTGTGGTGCATGGTGTCCCCGACGAGAAGACGGTGCTGACCGATGGCGATATTATCTCTATTGACTGCGGTACACTTCTTAACGGCTTCAACGGCGACTCCTGCTATACGTTTTGCGTTGGCGAGGTGTCAGATGAAGTGAAACAGCTGCTGCGTGTGACGAAAGAGTCGCTCTATCTCGGTATCGAGAATGCTGTTGCAGGTCATCATGTGGGTGATATCAGCTATGCCGTTCAAAGCTACTGCGAGGCCGCCGGCTACGGAGTGGTTCGTGAACTGACAGGACACGGCATTGGCCGCGAGATGCACGAAGACCCTCAGGTGCCCAACTATGGGCGTCGTGGCAATGGTGCCATTCTGAAGCCCAGCATGTGCATTGCTATTGAGCCGATGATTACAATGGGTAAGCGCGACATCTATCTCAAGGCCGACCGCTGGAGTGTCTGTACCCGCGATGGCAAGCCCGCTGCCCATTTCGAGCATACTGTGGCAGTTTGCAGGGGCAAAGCTGAGATTCTGTCCTCGTTTGAAGAAGTTGAGACATTAGAAGGTAAACTATACTAAACGCAAAGCATGGCAAAGCAATCAGCTATTGAGCAGGATGGAACGATCATCGAGTCTCTCTCGAACGCAATGTTCCGTGTAGAATTGGAGAATGGCGTGCAGATTATTGCGCACATCTCAGGCAAGATGAGGATGCACTACATTCGCATTCTCCCTGGTGACAAGGTGAAGGTCGAGATGAGTCCGTATGACTTGACTAAAGGCAGAATCGTGTTCAGATATAAATAAACATTTGAAAGATATGAAGACAAGAGCATCACTGAAAAAGCGTACCCCCGACTGCAAGATTGTGCGTCGCAAGGGCCGTCTGTTTGTTATCAACAAGAAGAACCCTAAGTACAAGATGCGTCAGGGTTAAGTCAATTACAAACTATTTATTATTTTATCATTATTCATTTTAACAAATGGCAATAAGAATTGTTGGAGTAGATTTGCCCCAGAACAAGCGTGGCGAAATCGCATTGACCTACATCTATGGTATAGGTCGAAGTAGTTCAGCAAAGATATTGGACAAGGCAGGCGTGAGCCGCGACCTGAAGGTCAACGAATGGACCGACGACCAGGCAGCCAAAATCCGTGAAATCATCGGCGCTGAATTCAAAGTTGAAGGTGATCT